>NZ_JAUBPT010000230.1:0-9293 GCF_036700905.1 Microcoleus sp. S13_C3
ACTGAGGGATAACCGCTCCCATGCTCCCGATGAAGTAAGAAGCAAATGTCTAGACTTGTCTAGTATTTGTGTAGCAGGCGAATCACAGGAAAAACTAGGCCGTTCTCGTGGTGGTTTTAGTACCAAAATACACATCCGTTAAAGTGAGGGTAAAGGTAAACCTATAACTTTTATTCTGAGTCGCTTGTCAACGTAACAAGTCAATTTTTTTTAGAACCATTGATGGAACAAGGAGCAGTAAGCGCATTCTGGTGCAGGTTCTCCGGGTCAACCCCCTGAAAGAGTCGTAGGAGACAAAGGCGATCGCACGTCGTCGCATCCTTCGCGATCTACGTGGGCGAGGTATCCGTTTTACCATCCCACGACTTTCAAAGGAACTGCGTCGCGATCCTTTTATCCGTGAAATCTACCGTCAACGCAATATAGTTGAATCTGCTATCAACCGACTCAAGCAATGGAGACGTATTGCTACCCGATATGAGAAATTGGCTGGAAATTATACAGCCATGATTACGCTCGCCTTTGTCTGTTGTGGTTATAGTTTAAAAACACGCCCTAGGGTGTTAGAGTTTACAAAAAATCATTTTTCTGGAGTAACAGATGGAATCAACTGAAAGTGGTATCGGATTTCAGGAATACTGGCAGATTCTCAAGCGCCGGTGGCTGCCAGCCTTAGCTGTATTTGCCTCGGTTGTTGCACTCACCACCTACGGCACGCTGAAGGAAAAAGCAGTTTATGAAGCAGAAGGAAAGCTGTTATTTAAGAAAACAACTCCAGGCTCTGCTTTAACAGAATTGGGAAAAGAAATCGGACAGTTGACTCCGGCGGCGGAGCAAAGTAACCCTCTGACTACCGAGATCGAACTCATTCGTTCTCTCGAAAATGTTGAAAAAACTATAAATAGGCTTCAGTTAAAAGACGAAACAAATAATCCGGTGAAAACAAAAGAGGTTTTAAAGAAACTGACAGTAGCTACTCTTAAGGGCGCTGATATCCTAACGGTTTCATACAAAGACAAAAATCCAAAAGTAGCAGCCGATGTCGTAAAAACTTTGATGAGTTTTTATATAGATAACAATCAAAAAGTGAATCGCCTAGAAGCTGTGTCTGTTCGACAGTTTATTGAAAAAAAACTGCCTAATTCCGACCAAGCTATGCGGAAAGCAGCGGCAGAATTGAGCAAATTTAAAGAAGAAAATAAAGTTGTAAATCTTGAAGAAGAAGCTAAATCAGCAGTGGCAGTTAGGGCGGAACTAGAAAGTAAAATCGACCAAGCTAAGTCGGATTTGCTCAATGCCAGTGCTAAGTCCAAAGCATTTGAAGACGAGTTACAAATGAATCCCCAGCAAGCATTGGCTGCCAGCACTCTCAGCCAATCTAGCACTGTGCAGGAAGCTCTGAGAGAGTACAAACAAATAGAGCGTCAGTTAGCAATTGAGCAAAATATCTACGTGGATAATTCGCCTATAATCACTAGGTTAGAAAATAAGAAAGCTACTATGAAAGCTTTACTAGACAAACAAATACAACAAGTTTTAGGCGGGGATCAGCCGTTGCACAATCAAAGTTTACAGATAGGAGATGTGAAACCAAAACTGATCGAAGAATTTATCAAGGTAGATGTAGAACGCCAGGGGTTGGCTGAGCGAGTTACTATTCTATCAAATGCTCTAGCTGGCTACAAGCAGCGGGTAAAAGTTTTGCCTAAGCTAGAGAAGGAAAAGCGGGAACTGGAAAGAAAACTCCAAGAAGCCGAAGCTGATTATCAGGAATTGCAAAAAAAACTCCAGGAAATTCGGATTACAGAAAATCAGCAAGTCGGGAATGCTCGGATTATCCAAAAGCCGAGTGTTCCTGAAGAACCAGTGCGTTCTCGCAAGTCTTTATTCCTGGTAGCTGGCAGCTTGTTGGGAACTCTGCTGGCTATAGCTGTGGCGATGCTTTTAGAATCTCAAGATAAGTCGGTCAAAACTATTGAAGAGGCGAGGGAATTGTTTGGGTTTACTTTGTTGGGGGTGATTCCTTTCCATAGAAAGTCTGAAAAAAATCCTCGGCGCAATGCCTGGCGGCTTAAATCTACTTCCCTGGATTTAGAGGCATCTCCCCGACAGATTGTTGTTAGGGATACTCCTCATACTTCGAGCAGTGCTGCTTACCGAATGCTTCAGGCAAATCTGAGGTTCCTGAGTTCGGATAAAGAGCTGAAAGTGATTGTTGTCAGTAGTTCGCTACCGCAAGAAGGCAAGTCTACTGTATCCGCTAATTTGGCTGTAGCTATAGCTCAATTAGGACGAAAGGTTTTGCTGGTAGATGCGGATATGCACTGTCCTGTTCAACATCGGATTTGGGAGCTTCCCAATCAAGTAGGTTTGAGCAATGTGATAGTCGGACAAGCTGGGTTTGGGGATGCGATCGCCCAAGTCATGGATAATTTAGATGTGCTGACTTGCGGGGTGATTCCGCCTAATCCAATGGCTCTCTTGGATTCACAGCGGATAACTTTATTGATTAAGCAATTTTCGGCTAGTTATGATGCCGTGATCGTTGATGCTCCTTCTCTGAATGTTGCTGCTGATGCTCTGATTCTGGGGAATAAAGCAGATGGGATTTTATTGGTTGTGCGACCTGGAGTTCTTAATTCTGGTACTGTAGCTTATGCCAAGGAGCTATTGAAGAAATCAAGTCAGCACGTTCTGGGCTTAGTGGTGAATGGAGTAAGTCCTAAAAACGAACCGCACAGCCATTACTATTTTACCAATGAATCTTACGCTCAAGAGCAGAGTCCTGGTATCAATAAAATAACGAATAACCAGTAACCAATAACAACAGTTAACAGTTAACTGTTGTTATTGATTATTGGCAGCCGCACTCCGAAAGTCGAGCCGAGTCCTTCCCCTGAACTTTCGGCCCAGACACTGCCACCGTGGAGTTCCACGAGATGGCGGACGATCGCCAATCCCAGTCCCAGCCCGCCGTAATTGCGCGTAGAAGTGCTGTCAGCTTGGCGGAAGCGATCGAACACAAAGGGCAAAAACTCCTTGCTGATGCCAATTCCCGTATCTCTGACAACGATCGAAACAGAGTGAACCGGAGACGGCCCAGACAAGATCGCGCCACCCGCTGCTCCCGGTTTCCCCTCCTCCGAGAGCGTGATTTCCACGCGACCCGACGGCGGCGTAAACTTAATAGCATTCGAGAGCAAATTCCACACCACCTGCTGCAAACGAGTTGCATCGCCCCTCACCAAGCTCACCCCTTCGCCACAAAAACTCACCAATTCAATTCCCCTAGCTTCAGCATCAGGGCTCAGTGCCTTCACCGCCGTTTCTACAATCCGCACCAAATCCACCGGGAACAGCTTCAAACACACTTTGCCGCTCACAATCCGGGAAACGTCCAGCAAATCCTCAATCATCTGAGTCTGCAACCGCGCGTTTCGCTCAATAGTCTCCAAACCGACAGCCGTTTTTTCAGCACTCAACTGGCGCTGCCGCAGCATCTGGGCCCAGCCCAAAATGGCGTTCAGAGGCGTCCGCAACTCGTGAGAAAGCGTTCCCAAAAACTGGTCTTTAATCCGGTTGGCTTCCGCTGCTTCCCGGTAAAGCCGCGCATTGTCAATCGCCACCGCCGCATCCCGCGCCAAATCCTCCAGCAAAACCAAATCCTCCTCCCCGCAGCGGCGGCCGGACTCCCCGCACAGCAACGAAATCGCTCCCAGCGTCCGCCCGCGAGCGATCAGCGGCACGCAGATTGCCGACAGCACCTGAGATTGGGCTCGCAGCACCAACTGCAGTTCCCTGTCCGGCACAACCGCCTCGATCACCCATTCCGGTATTTCTGCGTACAGCTTCGACTCCCCAGTCCGCAACACCTTTGCTACTCCGTGCCGTCCCTGGGGGTCTAGGGGCATACGCCGATCGATTTGCCACAGCAGAGCGACTTTGCTCGGATCGGAGTGAGCAACTGCTTGCAAGCGGATCGAGCCGTCTGCCTCAAGCAAATGCACACAGCACCAATCCCCCAGCGCCGGTACTGTTAAATCTGCCAAACCTTGCAGCGCCTCCTCGTAATCCAGGGAAGCCGACGACAGCAAAGCCAAAGCTTGAGCGCTAAAATAGGCTGTTTGGGCCGCTCGCTGGCGATCGTCAATATCCGTACAAGTCCCGAACCATTTGATGATTTTCCCCTCAGCATCCCGCACGGGCAATGCCCTGCCCAGATGCCAGCGGTAAGCCCCGTCAGATGCCCGTTTAAAGCGGTATTCCACCTCGTAAGTCCTCCCCGTCTGCACGGAGGTATTCCAGCGTTCTAGGCAGTTTTCCACGTCATCTGGATGCAAAACTGGCTGCCACCCCCAGCCTTGAGTTTCCTCCAGCGTCAAGCCGGTATATTCAAACCAGCGCTGGTTGTAGTAGTCGAGCCAGCCGTCGGGTCTGGCAGTCCAAACTATTTGCGGGATGGCTTCAGCCAGGACGCGGTAAAGCAGTTCGCTGGCTTCGGCTTGGCGACGGGCGGCCTGTTCCCGCACCAATGCTGAATTCCGCTGTTCTTCGGCCTCTTTGCGAGCGGTGATGTCGCTAATCACGCCGATCCACTTGCAGGGATTACCTTGTTTGTCAAGCACTGCTTTGCCCCGATCGATCCAATGGAGCAAGCGACCCCCTTGGCACTGAACGCGGTATTCCTGAAAAAATGGGGCGGCAGAACTGTCTGGCGCACTCAAATACCGATCGACTGCGGCTAAAACTCGATCGCGGTCGATCGGGTGCAAGATACTGTTCCAAGCTGCTCTTGTCCTCGGAAATCCGCCTTTTTCGTACTCCAAATGTTCGTCAACGTGACCGAACCACAGCACGATCCCGGTTTCGATATCCCATTCGTAAATTAAATCACTGGCACTTTCTGCAGCAATCCGAAACCGCTCTTCCGACTGTCGCAGCACTTCCAGAAATTTAAAGCGTTCCGTCACGTCCAAAACCAGAGACAGCACCGATATCAACTGTCCCGAATCGCTGTAAAAAGCCGAATTGTACCACTCGCAGTGCACCAACGAACCGTACTTATTATAATTGCTGTTGCGAACTACATTGCAGCGATATTCTGGTTTTTTTAAACTATAAATTGCCGATTCAACCTCTTCCAAATCCCCCTTAGAAATAAAGTTCCATTCGCTAAAATGCTTGCCTAAAACTTCTCTTTTTTTCCAGCCAAAAATCTTCTCGGCCGCCGGCGACCACCCGCTGATACGAAAGTTTTCATCCCACTCAATCACCGCTAGGGGCGTATTTTCAAAATGAGAAGTGAGTTTTTGCAGCGCCTCGCGCAGGGATGCTTCTACTTGCTTGCGCCCAGTAATATCGCTAAAAGAAATAGCAATGCCGTCGCCCAATTTAACGGTCATAATCCGAAACCAGGCGACAATGCCTTCGTTGTTATAATAAATCTCGGTATCGAGGGGAATTCCTGTTTCTACAACTTGCACGTAACTGTCGAACAAATTGTTATCTTTATGGCCCGGCAGCACTTGCAGCAATCGCTTGCCGGTTAATTCTTCAGGAGTACGGTGTTGCATTTTGGCCGCTGCGGGATTGACGTATTCCCATTCAAAATCCACAATTTTGGATTCGTCGCGAATGCTGCGGAATACGTTAAATCCGTCTAGAGATAATTCCTGAAAAACGCGGAAGCGTTCTTCGCTTTCTTGCAACTTGTCTACAGTGTCAAGCAGGAGATCCTCGACTCGCTCGCGCTGCGTTATTTCTGCAAGCAATTGCTGGTTAATTTGCTGGAGTTCGGTTGTGGGGAATGATCCGGAATTTGTAATAGCAGAGTCGGCTTGTGGTCGATCGACCTTTTGGGTTCCCAGCGCCGTATTGCCTGGAAAAGAGGCCGCCCCAGCCAAAGCCAACACTTGAGAAACCCAGGGTATCAGGGATGCTACAGCCCACAAAGAGATGATAGCGGTAACGGCGGCGATCGAACTTGACAGCCAGTAGCTGGGATGCACCAGCATCCAAACTTGCATCAAGTGAGTTGTCCCGCCGCAGAAAAACCAGGCTCCCAATAGGAGAAACCCCTTGCTCAAAGGCACGTCTCGCTGCTTCCGGGCAAAGTATGTCAGAATTGCCGGAATTGAGTAATAAGCCAAGGCAATTAACACATCGCTGACCGCGTGCAGTCCCATCAACTGGGGTTGCCACTGGCAACAGCCATCTTGCGGAATAAAATTGTGGTTAAATGACATAATCTTAATAAATGGCAGCATTTCGGCTTTCCTGTGCGATCGATCTTAGTTGCACTTGTGTTGCTGACCCGCTAATTTCTAGTTTATACACAAAAAAACATAAAACAAGAGTGACTTTAGTCCGGGGAGGAAAGTTCACAGTAGGTTTTAACCTGGCTGAAATATTCGTACATTTATTGAGAGGTTTAGGGAGAGTCAGGTACTAGAATTCCCAAGGAGGTACGAAATTCCATGCTATCTTTTGAATGCACAACTTCCTGAAAAACCGAGGAATTGATCGCACTTGAGGAAGGGATTACTAGAGTGCCATTCATGGAAACGGTTTAGCTACAAGCTTGCAATATTCGATAAATTCATCTTTATTGAATCTATTTTTTGAGAAGTTTGCCGATTCAGAAATCCCTTCAACATAGGAGAATCGACCTCTACTTGGAGGCTCAGAAATCCTGCGGGAGCAGATTGATGCTTGGAGCGTAGCATGCCCGCCTCTCGCCCCGGAATCAAAACTAATCTGTACCTGTATCAAAGTCTACTAAATTCTGCTACTAAATCGGTTAATGTCACAGATTATCTTCCAGTAAAATTTCTGAAACCATCTCGAATTAAACATCCATGCGCTTAGAGCAGCTTCAAGCATTTCTTTCAGTTGCTGAAACTGGTAGCTTTCAGCAAGCGGCCCGGAAGTGTGGCGTTACCCAATCGACTATTAGCCGCCAAGTGCAGGGATTAGAAGCGGAAGTGGGTTTGTCGCTGTTTCACCGCACGGCCCACGCGAAACTGACTGTGGGAGGGGAATGCCTACTGCCTCACGCTCGCAAAATCTGTCAGACTTGGCAAAATGCTGCTGAAGAATTGGGAGACTTACGGGCGGGAAAGCAGCCGGAACTTTGCGTGGCTGCGATTCACTCGGTTTGCGCTGCTTATTTGCCGCCTGTGCTGCAAAAGTTTTGTCGCGACTATCCAGACGTGCAATTGCGGGTGACTGCCCTCGGTAGCGATCGAGCTCTGAAAGTCCTCAAAGATGGTTTGGTGGACATAGCGGTGGTGATGAACAACCGCCATTTTACTCAAGCCCCGGAAATGTTGGTTGAGGTGCTCTACAATGAGCCGATCGAGGTGTTGATGGCGGCGGGTCATCCCCTGGCCCAGTACGATCGAGTACCTTGGCCGGAATTGATTTGTTACCCGCAAGTGGTGTTTAAGGACGGGTACGGAATGCAGCGGATGGTGCAAGAACAATTTGGACGCATCGGTGCTAAACTTCATGCTGTTTTGGAACTCAACACTCTTGATGCTTTTCGGGGTGTGGTGCGACAGGGAGAATTGATTGCTTTACTGCCGCATTCAGCTTTGGTGGACGCCAAGGGCGATCGCACTTTAGCAATTCGGTCGATCGCCCCAGATCGGTCAAATTCCAAGGTTTCGACGATCGGTCAATTGGCAGCAGATCCCACTTGGACTCGCGAAGTGGTATTGGTGACAACTCACGATCGAATGCAAATTCCGCCGATCGCCCATTTCTGGAATCTGGTACGCGAATTTGTGCCGCCATGTGATGTAATCAAACTAGAAAAATCAGGGAGTTAATACCATTTTAGATTTTAGATTTTAGATTTTAGATTGGGAATGACGGATGAAATAAGGGTTTGGATATTTCCAACAATTGCCTTCTTTTTGGGAACTGGTATAATTCGATAATTTTGAATAGATATAGCCTTTCTCAGAAAGATGAGGTACTCATGGGCATAGGGCATAGGCCTCCGTGGGCATAGGGCATAGGGCATACCTCACTTTTTTGAGAACCGCTATAGTTCTGAAATTTAAATTTAAAACGGTTCAAATACTACCAATTACCCTTACCAATTACCAACTTCAAATGTTATGAGTGACGCATTTAGAGAATTGCTGCGAAAAATTGGCAGCGGAGTACACACAGGAGAAAACTTAACTCGCTCCGAAGCAGCAGCAGCCACGCGGATGATGCTGCTGGGGGAAGCAACACCGGCTCAAATCGGAGCTTTTATGATTTCCCACCGCATTAAACGGCCCACTGGGGAAGAATTAGCCGGAATGCTCGATGCTTATGAACAATTGGGGCCCCTTCTTGCCCCCCCAAACCGAGAAAAGGGGTTTTCCGTCTCTACCGTCGCCGTGTTTGGCGTTGCTTACGACGGGCGATCGCGCACGGCTCCAATTAGCCCAATAACCGCCCTAATTTTAGCCGCATCTGGCGTCCCAACCCTCATGCACGGGGGCGATACCATGCCAACGAAGGAAGGCATCCCCCTGATGGAAATTTGGCGCGGTTTGGGAGTGAATTGGGGAAAACTGAGTTTAGAAAAAGTCCAGCAAGTTTTTGACAAGACGGGTTTGGGTTTTGTTTACCTTCCCAAGCATTTTCCTCAAGCCGCTGCTTTAGTTCCCTACCGCCGCGAAATTGGTAAACGACCACCTTTTTCGACAATGGAGTTGATGTGGTGTCCCTGTGCCGGCGACGTTAACGTCATATCGGGCTACGTCCACCCGCCGACAGAAGGTATGTTTCAAAAAGCCTTGGAGTTGCGCGGAATCAAAAATTATACCACAGTCAAAGGATTGGAGGGAAGCTGCGATTTGCCGCGCGATCGTACTGCGATTATCGGCATTGCTAAGCCGGACGCTGAGTTTGAACGAGTGCTTTTAGCCCACGGAGATTACGGTTTTAGCAGTACAAATCCGGCCTTGGAATCAACCTCTGAGTTATTAAAACAAATGCAGGAAGTGTTGCTGGGAAAACCCTCGGAATTGATGCAGTCCGCTATCTGGAACGGCGGCTTTTATCTGTGGCGCAGCGGAGTTTGTTTGGATATGAGATCGGGTTTAATTGAGGCAGAAACTTTATTGAGCAGCGGTCAAGTCGTGCAAAAACTTGAGGAAGTTAGCCAAGCCGTTAGTGTTTTGAGTTGACAGTTGACAGTTGACAGTTGACTACTGACAGTTGACAGTTGACAGTTGACAGTTGACAGTTGACAGTTGACAGTTGACAGTTGACAGTTGACAGTTGACAGT
>NZ_JAUBPT010000231.1:0-9275 GCF_036700905.1 Microcoleus sp. S13_C3
TTTTTGAGCAACAGCTTGCCTGAGATTCAAAGGTGGCTACTTTTAGCTGCGCTCATTTTTTAGTCTAAACTACAGTAGATGATACCCTCCCAGAAAAGCCGGAAGCCTTAACCCTCAACCTCAAATATGTCGGCACTGGCTACGCCCTCGACCCGGTGTATCAAACCGCCGTCCTGCAAATTGCCGATAACGACCAACAGAACAGCGCTAATAGCCAAAACGGGATGCGCCAAACCGGAACCTCCGGCAACGATACCCGCACCGGAACCGAAGGCGACGATAATCTCTCTGGCAATGAGGGTAACGATGTCTTGCAAGGACTGGCTGGTAACGACCAACTGAGGGGCGGTGCAAGCGATGATAGCCTGCTCGGAGGAGAAGGCAGCGACAAATTAGAAGGAAACTTCGGTGCAGACATCCTCCAAGGCAACGCCGGAGATGATGCGATGGCAGGCGGTGCAGAAAACGACACCCTGGAAGGAAACGAAGGAAACGACCAACTGCAAGGAAATGCCGGCGATGACCAACTGAAAGGAAACACCGGAAACGACGTACTCGAAGGCGGTCTCGGCAACGATACCCTCGAAGGCAACGAAGAAAACGATTGGTTAGTGGGTGACGCAGGACAAGACATCCTCATCGGCGGTGCGGGTGTGGACTTACTCAATGGCGGAGACAGTGCCGATGTCTTCTACTTCAACGCACCTTCCGACGGCGGCGACTTAATCCTCGATTTTGACCCCACCCAAAAAGATAAAATTCAAATCTCCGCCACTGGGTTTAATACTAAATCCCTGGCCGACTTTAGCGTCCTAGCTGGGACTCTGGAATTCAAGGGACAAGAAATCGCGCTGATTCAAAACAACGGGCAAACCTACAATAACTTTCCTAACTTAGGTGAAATCCTTGAAATTGTAGACGCACCCACAGCCCAGCCTGCCCCGACTGCCGGTGAAATTTCCGCTCAAACCACCCCCAGTGTTGCCAATCCCGATTTAGTAAAAAAACCAGAAAAGACGATTCTTGATGACATTATCAAGCGGGGTCAGATTAAACTCGGCACCTCTTCTTCAGGGTCAGAATTTGACTTTGAATTTGTCCGTACTTTGGCAGCAGCGTTATTTGGGGATGCTAGCAAAGTAGAACGGGTAACAACCACCTTTTCAGAAGCCTTTGAACAGATAGTGGATGGTAATGTAGACATCGCTGCTCAACGGTCTACCCACTACCTAGGAGCGGATGCAGAGGATAACATCGATTTCAGTCCAATTTACTTCTACGATTACCAAGCGGTCGTCGTTCGCAAAGATAGCGGCATTGAGAATGCTTTAGGCCTCAAAAACCGTACCATTGGCATTATTGAAGGCAGTAACTCATTAGACGATTTACAAAATCAATTAAGCCCTGAAGGGGTTAAGTTTACACCCAAATTGTTTGAGTCCCTTGAACAAGTTGTCGCCGCCTACGAGCGAGGTGAAATTGATGCCTACGCCACTGACCGCGCCCTGATTCTGGAGCGCCTCGCCGACCCGGAAAATCACCGTCTGTTAGACGTAGAATTCTCCAAAGAACCTATTGCCCTAGCCTTACCCGAAAATGACTCGCAATGGGTCGATGTGGTGCGGTGGGTCAATAATGTCCCGATTCAAGCGGAAGAATTTGGAATTAGCTCTCAAAACATTGACAAAATTATTGAGGCTAATACCGATAAGAATCCGAATAATGACTCCAGTCCTGCGATTCGTCGTTTCCTGGGCTTAGAAGGCGATTTAGGAGCTTCTCTGGGGCTTCCCAAGGACTTCGCAGTAAACGTTATCAAACAAGTTGGCAACTACGCAGAAATATACGATCGGCACTTCCCTGGGCTAGATCGCGATCGCAATCTCCTCTCGAATGAGGGAGGTTTGTTTTATTCTCCACCGTTCTCTGGTACTAAGGTTGATGCGACTTTAATTGATAACGACGATCGCAACCTGCTGGCAGAAGTAGTGCAGCGCGGTACCCTGAAGCTAGGACTTCCCGGTAACAACCCCGGCTTTGCCGTGAAGCAAGCGAATGGCGAATATGTGGGCTTTGACGTTGACTTAGGACGTGCTATTGCTGCGGCTTTATTTGGCGATTCTACTAAGCTTGAAATTGAGGTTCAGTCGTTTAAGGATAGTTTCGCCAATACTGCTAATGGTGTGGTTGATGTCTCAGCAATGGGAATAACTCAAAACCTTGTGCGCGATGCGAGTTTGGGTGTTGACTTCAGTCCCACTTATCTTTACACCGGCCAAGGTGTTTTAGTCAGGGATAATACCGGTATAAGCGTTTTACCGGCTCTCAATGGTCGCCGAGTTGGTATTTTGGAAGGGGCAACTTCTTTACAAAACCTCCAAGATTCTTTAAGCAAGTACGGGGGTACGTTTATCCCTGTTAAGTTTGCCACAAATGATGAAATGTTTGTCGCTTACGATAAAGGAGAAATAGATGCTGTCTCAACTGACCTGACTATTATCAGTGCCCGAATTCCTACCTTATCCAATCCCGCACAGCATCGGATTCTCGATGAAGTTCTTTCTAAAGAACCTTTGGGCTTAATAACTGACGAAAATCAATCCAAGTGGGCAGATGTAGTACGTTGGGTTTATAATGCCTTAGTTCAAGCAGAAGAATATGGCATTACTTCAGCCAATATTGAGGAGTTAATCACCCAGAATACTGACGACAACCCCGTGAATAACTCTAACTCCGCCATTCGACAATTCTTAGGGTTGGAAGGGAATATAGGTGAAGCGCTAGGTTTGCCAAAGGACTTTGCTGCGAAGGCGATCAAAGCAGTAGGGAACTATGGAGAAATGTACGAACGTCATTTCAAGTCCAACGTTTTGCGTCGCGACAGTAACGCACTTGCTGCTGACTTTGGCTTGCAGTATTCCCTGCCTTTTTCTGGTACGACTGGGAACAATACAGTCATGAGCACTGAAGGCAATGACTTACTCAATGGCAACTCCGGCGACAATTCCCTCAATGGTAATAAAGGGAACGATACTCTCTATGGCGGTCAAGGCAATGATAGCCTGTGGGGTGGCAAAGGCAATGACTTCGTTTCTGGTGGCAAAGGCAAGGACATTCTCTTTGGCGGTAAAGGCAGTGATACTCTCAATGGAGATGCCGATGACGACTTGCTCAATGGTGGCAAAGGCAATGACATTCTCTTTGGCGGTAAAGGCAATGATATTCTCAATGGAGGTGCGGGTGACGACTTGCTCAATGGTGGCAAAGGAGGCGATACTTTTGTTTTAACGCCTGGAAATGGAACTGATACGATCGCAGATTTTACTATTGGTCAAGACTTATTAGAATTAGCAGGCGGCCTCAAATTTGAGCAGTTAACTATTACCCAAGGTACAGGCACTCAAGCCGGGGATACCCTGATCCGTCTTGTTAGCACTGGGGCAGTTTTAGCATCTCTGACTGACTCATCAGCTAGTTCTATCACTCCGGCAATGTTCACCTTAAACTAATAACGAACTTTCATAAAAAAGAAGGAACAAATTATTTAATCTTTGTTCCTTCTTTCCGAGTTTTCGATAAGTCAATCTACAGCTTGACTTCGATATCTACGCCGGCTGGCAAATCCAGTTTCATCAAAGCGTCAATTGTTTTTGCCGATGGCTGGTGAATGTCGATGATGCGGCGGTGCGTGCGGGTTTCAAAGTGTTCGCGAGAATCTTTGTCTACGTGGGGCGATCGCAGCAAGCAGTAAATCCGTCGTTTTGTCGGTAGGGGAATCGGGCCGATCGCTGTGGCGGCTGTCCGATTTGCTGTATCTACAATCTTTTCGCAGGATGCGTCTAGAATTCGGCGATCGAAAGCTTTGAGGCGGATGCGAATTTTTTGCTGTTGAATTGTTGCCATTTTTGTTTCTTGAATTTTCGAGGTTCAGTTTATTTTTAGTCATTAGTCATTAGTCATCAGTCATTTGTTATTTGTTATTTGTTATTGAACATTTAACCCATAACTACTAACAACTGCCCACTAACCTATAACTACTCACTACTCACTAAATAGCAGAAAAGCCTATTGACATTTGGCGGCTTTTCTGCTATTGAAGCTGTTATCGGAGTCCTACTTGAGGATTTTGGAAACAACGCCGGCGCCGACGGTGCGGCCGCCTTCGCGGATAGCGAAGCGCATTCCTTGTTCGATCGCGATCGGGTGAATCAACTCAACAGTCATTTTGATCCGGTCACCGGGCATCACCATTTCTGCTTCACTACCGTCATCAGCGGTGAACTGGTTGATCGTGCCGGTCACGTCAGTGGTACGGACGTAGAATTGAGGGCGATATCCAGAGAAAAAGGGCGTGTGCCGGCCGCCTTCTTCCTTCTTGAGGATGTACACTTCAGATTCAAACTGAGTGTGAGGACTGATGGATTTGGGCTTGGCAATCACCATGCCTCTTTCAATATCCGCCTTTAAAATCCCCCGCAGCAGTAGACCCACGTTGTCGCCAGCAATGCCTTCTTCCAACGACTTGGTGAACATTTCCACACCAGTCACCGTAGTGCTGCGAGTGTCCTTAATGCCAACCACTTCTACTGTTTCGCCGACTTTGATTGTGCCACGCTCAATCCGACCAGTAGCAACAGTACCCCGACCAGTAATCGAGAATACGTCTTCAACTGCCATCAAGAAAGGCTTGTCAACTTCGCGTTCTGGTGTGGGGATGTAAGAATCTACTTCTTCCATCAGCTTGTAGATTTTGTCAACCCACTCATTTTCGCCCTTGACAGTCTTGGGATTAGCAAGCATCGCTTCGAGAGCTTTCAATCCCGAACCTGTGACGATGGGGATGTCATCACCAGGAAAATCGTAAGAGCTCAAAAGTTCGCGAACTTCCAGTTCTACCAATTCCAACAGTTCAGCATCATCCACCATGTCTTCTTTGTTCAAGAAGACAACCAGGCTGGGAACGCCAACTTGCTTAGCTAGCAGGATGTGTTCGCGAGTTTGAGGCATGGGGCCGTCTGCCGCTGACACTACTAGGATGCCGCCGTCCATTTGAGCAGCACCGGTGATCATGTTTTTCACATAGTCAGCGTGTCCGGGGCAATCTACGTGGGCATAGTGCCGACCTGTGGTTTCGTATTCCACGTGGGCAGTATTAATCGTAATACCCCGTGCTTTTTCTTCAGGCGCAGCGTCGATGTCGGCGTAGTTCTTAGCCTTTGCTTGACCTAGTGCAGAGAGAGTCATCGTAATCGCGGCGGTCAAAGTTGTTTTGCCGTGGTCAACGTGACCGATCGTGCCGATGTTTACGTGGGGTTTATTCCGTTCAAATTTTGCGCGTGCCATTCTTGATCTGTTCCTTGTTTCTTTTAGCGATTTTAGACTTGAGATTTTAGACTCTAGACTTTGGATTCAATCCAAAATCCAAAATCTAAAATCCAAAATCATTAGTTCCCTTTGTTCTTAGCGATAATGGCTTCAGCCACGTTTCGCGGCACTTCTTCGTAATGGCTGAATTCCATTGTGAAGATGCCTCGACCTTGGGTTTTCGAGCGGATGTCAGTGGCGTAACCAAACATTTCTGCTAGTGGAACTTTTACAGAAACTTTGGCTATCCCCTGATCCGTCTCTTGACCTTCGATCTGACCCCGACGCGAGTTGAGGTCTCCGATGACGTTCCCGATGTAATCTTCGGGAACTTCAACCTCTACTTTCATCATAGGCTCTAGCAGCACTGGCGACGCCTTCATCACGGCTTCTTTGATCGCCATTGAACCGGCGATCTTAAATGCCATTTCTGAGGAGTCTACGTCGTGGAAAGACCCGTCTACCATAGTAGCTTTGAGGTCAATCACGGGATATCCTGCTACAATACCTGATTCGCACGCTTCTTTCATCCCTTGTTCTGCAGGGCCGATGTACTCTTTGGGTACAGTGCCACCAACAATTTTGGAGACAAATTCAAAGCCGCTTCCGACTTCGGTGGGTTCTAGTTCGATCACGACGTGACCGTACTGACCTTTACCGCCGCTTTGGCGGATAAATTTACCTTCGGCGCGGACGGATTTGCGAATGGTTTCGCGGTAGGCTACTTGTGGCTGACCCACGTTCGCTTCTACTTTGAATTCCCGCAGCATTCTGTCAACCAGGATTTCCAGGTGCAGTTCGCCCATACCGGCGATGACTGTCTGGTTGGTTTCTGGGTCAACGTTGACTCGGAAGGTAGGGTCTTCTTCCGAGAGCGACTGGAGGGCTTTGGAGAGCTTCTCCATGTCTTGTTTGGTTTTGGGTTCGACAGCCACCGAGATAACTGGCTCTGGAATAAACAGAGATTCCAGAATCACTGGCGCTCCTTCTTCGCAGAGGGTGTCGCCGGTGAAGGTGTCTTTCAAACCCAAGGCTGCTCCCAAGTCTCCGGCTCGGAGTTCCTCAACTTCTATCCGATCGTCCGCTTTGAGTACAATTAGGCGAGAAACCCGCTCTTTTTTGTCTTTGGTGGAGTTCAGGACGTAGGTTCCTTTTTTGAGGATACCGGAGTAGACGCGAACAAAGGTCAGGCGACCGTAGGGGTCAGCCATGATTTTGAAGGCCAGGGCTGACAGGGGGGCGTTGTCGTCGGCAAACCGCTCTGCTGTGTCGCCGTTGGGCAGGAGTCCTTGAATTGGAGGAACTTCCAAGGGCGAGGGCAGATAGTCGATGACTCCATCCAACAACAACTGAACGCCTTTGTTTTTGAATGCCGAACCGCACAACATGGGGACGATCGTACCTTCGACAGTGCCGTGACGCAGGGCCAAGCGGATTTCGTCTTCCGTTAACTCTTCGCCTTCGAGGTATTTCTCGGTGAGGGCGTCGTTGGTTTCTGCTACCGATTCGATCAGCTTGGTGCGGTATTCTACGGCTAGATCCTTTACTTCATCGGGGATTTCTACTTCCGCGATGTCAGTTCCCGTGTCGTTGTTGTAGATATAGGCTTTCATTTGCACTAAGTCTACAATTCCCCGGAAGTTTTCTTCACTGCCGATCGGGATTTGGATGGGTACGGCGTTCGCTCTCATTCGATCGCGAATTTGGCCGTAGACTTTGTAGAAGTTTGCCCCCATCCGATCCATTTTGTTGACGAACACGATCCTCGGTACTTTGTACCTATCGGCCTGTCGCCAAACTGTTTCGGATTGCGGCTGCACTCCCCCTACCGAGCAGAACACTGCGATCACTCCGTCGAGCACTCGCATCGAGCGTTCGACTTCGATCGTGAAGTCTACGTGTCCGGGAGTGTCGATGATGTTGATTTTGTAATCTTTCCAACTGGTGGTGATAGCAGCGGCAGTAATCGTAATTCCCCGCTCCCGCTCTTGCTCCATCCAGTCAGTGACTGCTGTTCCCTCGTGCACTTCACCCATTTTGTGAACCATGCCTGAATAGAACAGAATTCTTTCAGTTGTTGTTGTTTTGCCCGCGTCTATGTGGGCTGCGATGCCGATGTTGCGAGTTTTTTCTAGCGGGACGGTACGTGCCACAGCTACCTCCTTAATCTTGTGTTGCTGTTATAATACTATTATACTACACAGTAACCCTATTTTGCACTCCCCAGCGACTTACAAAAGTCTCAGGAGCTTATTGTTACATTTTAATATTTTTTGCAAGATTTGTTTACAAAAATATTAAGGATGCGACATGGAGGATTCAGAGAGTGCGTGAATTTTGAGTGCGTGAATTTTGAGTTTGCTTCACGAATCGCAACTGCGCCAAGAGAAGCAATCTCAACACTCAAAACTTACACTTTCCAATTTCTCACCCGATGCTTTTATACCGAACATCGCGCTCTTCTCCATGCCCGTTGTTGCAGTTAGTAGCGGTAGTGAGCAAAAGCCTTGTTAGCTTCAGCCATGCGGTGAGTTTCTTCGCGCTTGCGAATAGCACTCCCTGTTTCGTTAGCTGCATCCATCAGTTCGTTGGCTAGCTTGGCGGCCATTGAGCGGCCGGTGCGGGCGCGGGCAAATCTGATCAGCCAGCGGAGGGCGAGGGTTGTACCGCGATCGGAACGCACTTCCATCGGCACTTGGTAGGTGGCGCCACCTACCCGGCGGGCTTTGACTTCGACCAGGGGTGTTGCGTTTTTGACTGCTTTTTCAAACAAGTCTAACGGTTCAGCCCCTGTGCGTTCTTGGATTGTTTTGAGGGCGTCGTAGACGATGCTGGAGGCAACGGATTTTTTGCCGTGCTGCATGATCCGTCTCACCATCATGCTTACCAACCGGCTGTTGTAGGTTGGATCTGGTGGAACTGGACGTTTTTGAATAACTGTGCGGCGAGACATAGTTCTATTTGGGATTTTTGATTTTGAATGATTGAGTTTGGGGTTTTGGGATCACATCTCGATTTATGACGATCGAGCGTGCAATTGATCGGCGCGATCGGATTTATTTTTGCTTCCCAACCCCGACGAGCGGGCGAGTTCCGTGTTATTTTTTCTCTTTAGGACGCTTGGCCCCGTATTTGGAACGACCCTGCTTGCGGTCTTTCACCCCAGCGGTGTCTAATGTACCGCGAATGATGTGGTATCTAACTCCGGGGAGATCTTTTACCCGACCGCCCCGGATCATTACTACCGAGTGTTCTTGCAAGTTGTGACCGATCCCTGGGATGTAGGCGGTGACTTCAAAACCAGAGGTCAGCCGTACCCGAGCCACCTTCCGCAGCGCCGAGTTGGGTTTTTTCGGGGTGGTCGTGTACACTCTGGTGCAAACTCCGCGGCGCTGCGGGCAACTCTTGAGAGCTGGCGATTTGGTTTTTTTCTGCGTTTGTTCCCGTGCTGAACGGATGAGTTGCTGAATAGTGGGCATGAGTTACGGCATTTCTAGCTTTTTGCTGAATATAGTGATTTGGCTGTATCCGCACTGAAAGTCCCTTCCCCTCTGGGGGGACGGGATGAATGAAAATAATTATGGGTAAGTGAGGATACCAGACTCTGTATTGTACACGACGCGAGTTTCTTTGGCAAGAAATTTGCGCGATCGGCGATCGAACTTCCTTCCTTGCTGCAAGTTGGGAGGGGGCGAGCGCAACGGGAGAATGGTATGTGACATCCTATAATTTAGGCGCAACTATGATGATTTTCACAGCCGTCACCAAAATTTATGACGATCGCCATATCGCGCTTTTTCGATCGAATTACCATTGTGAGGAGATGCGCCTTAACTGCTACACAAAACTTGGCTAAACTTATTTAAGTCTCACCATTCAATCAGGATTGCTCCTGAAGGGTCTGCTTCCTG
>NZ_JAUBPT010000232.1:0-4075 GCF_036700905.1 Microcoleus sp. S13_C3
TGGTGCAATCTCTCAGTTAAAACAGACATCTTGCAGCAATATCAATAAGAGGATTTTTCGTGGGGTCGGGCGGGTTTGTCGATTCCCTCCGCTTCCCGCCCAAAATCAGGTAGGGGCGGGTTCACCAACAATATCTGCCAATAATTGACAATTTCAAAAACCCGCCCCGGCCGGGATATTATTGTCAATCGATCGGACATGATATCAGTTAAACCCGCAACTACCCAACCAAAGTCCGCCTACGCCGCCTAAACCAAATCCCGAACCTGCGGAGGCAGGTTTTGTCTGTGTAGCTGCGACTTAAGTCGCCGAGACTTTTCAAACATCTTCTAACCAACCCCGGCAAATTCGGTTAATAATATGCTTAGCAAAGTTTAAACTGCCAACAACAATGATTCGCTCACTTTTCACATTTTTTACAGTATTAATTGTAACCGGGTTAGTGTGGTTGGGAAATATCGCCCCCGTTGCCGCCCAAGTACAACCAACAGATATCACCGATCCCCAACAGGAATTAGGAGAACTCGTTCAAAAAGCTTTTGAAGCTACAAATGAAGGCAAATTTCCCGCCGCAGAAACTTTTTGGACTCAAATAATTGACAAATTTCCCTCAGAAGCCGCCGCTTGGAGCAACCGAGGCAACTCTAGAGTCAGCCAAAACAAACTACAAGCAGCTATTACCGACTACGAAAGAGCGATCGAACTAGCACCCGACGCCCCCGATCCCTACCTCAACCGCGGCACCGCCCTAGAAGGTTTAGGACGCTGGGAAGAGGCGATCGCCGACTACAATCATGTACTAGAATTAGACTCCCAAGATCCAGCCGCCTACAACAACCGAGGCAACGCCGAAGCCGGTTTAGGAAAATGGGAACAAGCAATAGCCGACTACAGCAAAGCCTTTGAACTAGCCCCCGAATACGCCTTTGCCCGCGCCAACCACGCCCTCGCACTTTATCAAAACGGGCAAACCAAAGAAGCAATTCGCAACATGAAAAACATCGTCCGCAGATACCCCCAATTTGCCGACATGAGAGCCGCCCTCAGCGCCTGTCTTTGGGAAACAGGAAATCGCGGCGAAGCTGAGAGCAATTGGGTAGCAGCCATCGGCCTCGATGCCCGTTACAAAGACCTCGATTGGGTTGCCAATAACCGTCGCTGGCCACCAGTTGTAGTCAGTGCATTAGACAAATTCTTGCACTTGAAATAATCTCAAAACGCCAATAAAAAATTGCGAGCATCCCGATGATTGTGGGGTATAGTCCCTAAAAGGGATGCTCCCAAAAATGACCCAATCTCATCCTAAGCTAGCAGGAAATAAACTATTGAAGAACAATTCAAACTCTTCTTCCAGGTTTCTTATTTCCTCAATATTCATCCCTTAAATCCGTTTCCTCCGTTGAATTCTCTTATCAAAACTCGTATTCAACTTCTCCAGCAACAATCCTATCTGTCACCAATATTCTGTACAGTTCCAGTTCTTCAACAGTAACTTTGCCGTCCGCACAAATCGCTCTCTTAATGTCTTCCATTTCTTGCTTAGATATCTTGCCGTCCGCAACAGCCCGCTCGATTTGGACTTGGAGTTTTTCTAGTTGCCGAGTTTCTTCCGGCGTAGGTTGTTTATCAGTCGATCGCGAAACTAACATAGTTGCATTCTCCTAGAGCTTAACCTCTACTCTGTACTAAGCCGCCGCCGCAGATATTGTCAACTCAAAGATGCAAAAATTGACAAATAAATGTAACAAAACTACATTTACTTGTCAAAAGGATAAGGTGCAAAATTATTTAACAAAATTACCTTTGTTTGTCATTGGTTATTGATGATTAGTTAACTGACAACTGACAACTGACAACTAACAACTGACAACTAACAACTAACAACTGACAACTAACAACAGCCAACAGCCAACAGCCAACAGCCAACAGCCAACAGTCAACAGTCAACAGTCAACAGTCAACAGAACTAATTCCCAAATCCGCGCAGCCGTCAACTCCTCAACATTCCTGAAAACCGCTGCAGCACCCGCTTTTTCCAGCCCCGCAGCATAAGCCTCACAGCGCCCAGAATCATCCAAAACATGAGGCGGCAAAATTCCAGCCCCCAGCCAAACCCGATTTGGTTGCACTCCCCGCGCCTTCACAACCGTGTAAATATCCGCAACAGTATCTCCCGCGTAAATCACGGGCAAATTTTCTTCTAAACCGTGCAGAGTTTCCAACTGTTCAATTGCCGCGAAAAGTCCAGCCGGATCGGGTTTTCCCGGTGCATCTTCCATCGCCACCAACACCGGAGAATTTAAACTCAATTTCCCTGACAAAACATAAGCAGCTTCATCCCGCATCGCCCCGCTAAAAAAGCCCCAAACAATGCCCCCACCCGTTAAATTTTCCAGGTAAGCCGGACTTAACAACAGCGGTTCGCCGCAAATGTAACCAGTCCAATTTTTCTCGTCGGGCCCGCGATAGCGACTTTGGAAAAAAGCCACTAATTCGTCATAGTTGACAGCGAGTTCGTTTCTCGATCGTCCAATCCCCTCAAAATAACGGCAAACTAACTCAAAAGACGCCTGCCAGTCATTATTCCACACTCCCTCAGACTTCAGAGAGTCGATATCGAGAGAATTCGGGCGAAAAGCACCCGCCGTGAAATGTTCCACCGCATCCGCGATCGCCCGCCGATAGGAACCGGACACATCCCGCACCACACCATCAATGTCGAAGACTAAAATAACTCTGTTCACAACTTAACCATCCTTGTACCTAGGGCGGGCGAGAACCCAAATTTTATCGGTTCCCAGCCCCTGAGTGGCGCTAAAACCAGCCGCGCCACAAAACTTTTCATGGCCGATGACCAATTATCGAACAGAGTGTGCTACGCTTAGCGATTGTAGAAATTTTTAACAAGTTCGATCGGAACCCTGGAGGTTTGCTTGTCCAAGTTCATCTTAAAAGTTCTCTGGCTAGAAGAGAATGTTGCCCTCGCCGTTGACCAAGTTGTCGGCAAAGGAACTAGCCCGCTGACATCCTACTTTTTCTGGCCTCGCAAAGATGCCTGGGAAGACCTCAAAAACGAACTCGAAGCCAAACACTGGATTGCTGACAACGATCGCGTCGAAATCCTCAACCAAGCCACAGAAGTAATCAACTACTGGCAAGAGGAAGGCAGACGGCGCCCGATGACTGAAGCTCAGTCAAGGTTCCCCCAAGTGACTTTTACCGGCAGCAACTAAGCCCAGCTTTTAGTTGCTACCCATATACATTGCCTGTTATGGCTGACGAGGGGAAGGAGAGAGAGGGGAGAAGGCGAGAGGATTAGACGCTTTTTCCACCTCGCCGTGAAAGATAAAATTTGAAGTCGCTACAGCTTATCTTGATACTAACTCCGATTTTCAGACCTAATCGGGTTTTGGGCTTGGTCGATTTGAGATTTGAGATTTGTTGAAAATAAAGCTCTAAGATCGGCGTTTTTTTGACAATTAATACTTACGCGAAAAGTGGTTTGACGCGCTGCTTATAGCTTTTTATGAACAGGCAAGATGCCCGTTCCACAAGAAAATTCCCTCTTTGTGGAACAGGCATCTTGCCTGTTATTGAAAAGGGTGCAAGATGTGAGTTATAACTGAAATGTACCATTGTCAATAAGCTTTATGAACGGGCAAGATGCCCGTTCCACAAGAAGAAAATCTACTCTTTGTGGAACAGCCCGAAAAGCCTGTTATTGAAAACGGTGCAAAATGTGATACGATGTCTGGTCGATTACCCGAAATCAGGTAGGGGCGGGTTCACCAACAATATCGGCCAATAATTGACAATCTCAAAAACCCGCCCTGCCGGGATATTATGGTCAATCGCTCGGACATGATGTGAGTTATAACTGAGATGTTGTACCCTTTTCAATAAGCTTTTTGAACGGGCAAGATGCCCGTTCCACAAGAAGAAAATCTACTCTTTGTGGAACAGGCATCTTGCCTTTATTGAAAAGGGTGCAAGATGTGAGTTATAACTGAGATGCACCCTTTTTAATAAGCCTTTTGAACGGGCAAGATGCCCGTTCCACAAGAAGAAAATCTAC
>NZ_JAUBPT010000232.1:4175-9184 GCF_036700905.1 Microcoleus sp. S13_C3
ATAACTGAGATGCACCCTTTTTAATAAGCCTTTTGAACGGGCAAGATGCCCGTTCCACAAGAAGAAAATCTACTCTTGGTGGAACAGCCCGAAAAGCCTGTTATTGAAAAGGGTGCAAGATGTCAGTTATAACTGAGATGCACCCTTTTTAATAAGCCTTTTGAACGGGCAAGATGCCCGTTCCACAAGAAGAAAATCTACTCTTTGTGGAACAGGCCGAAAAGCCTGTTATTGAAAATGGTGCAAAATGTGAGTTATAACAAATAACTAATAACTAATAACTAACAACTAACAGCTAACAACTAACAGCTAATCACCTCTTCGCGGAATTTATGGGCGCCGAAAGTACAATCAACCAGACCGAACAGCTACCGCTGGTAGTAAATCCCGACATTCTCCAGCAATCTATCCTCTACAAAATTAATACTCGCATCATCGCTCGCGGAGAATTAATTTTCCCCTGCGTCCCAGGAATGCTAAGTCACTATGTCAAGTCCATAGAAAAGCTATTTAGCACTCTCGACAGACCCCTGCCCGAAGACCGCAGAGACGAACTCAGCAAGCTTTTAGCCACCAAGTTAGAACAAGGCTACCGCACCTCCACAGCATCGATGCTGATCCTGCAATACGAATCAGTACAGCCGCCGCAAACCGGTTTAGCCTGCAAAGTCATTGTTACTACCTCAACAGTTGGAGAACAATACAAAAGCTGGGTAGACACCAGAGAACCTCCGCTTTTCGGTTCTCATCCAGACGCAAAATTGATGACAACGGCTGCTAAATTGGGCACACCCGATCGAGTGCGGATTTTGGACGTGGGCGCTGGTACCGGCCGCAATACCTTGCCACTGGCGAGATTGGGCTATTCTGTAGATGCGATCGAACTAGCCCCAGCTTTTGCAGAACAATTGAAAGCGGCAGTAACAGCCGAAAACCTTCCCGTGACAGTTACTGAAGGCGACGTGCTCGACCCCTTAATGCGGATGAAACCGGCCCGCTACCAGTTGGCAGTTGCCGCCGAAGTCATCTCACATTTTCGAGACAACGATCAAGTACGGCTTTTCCTCGCTAAAATGTGCGATTCCCTGTCTCCCGGAGGCTTATTGCTGTTCAGCACGTTTTTAACCGTCGGCGACTACCAGCCTGATGCCCTCGTGCGACAAGTTGCCCAACTCTCCTGGTCTACTTTATTTACGCCCCAAGAACTCGCCACCGCAATGGAAGGGTTGCCCTTAGTCCAAATATCCGATGAATTGGTGTTTGAGTACGAACGCCACCACCTGCCAGAAGGAGCCTGGCCCCCGACGCCCTGGTTTGCCAGTTGGGCCACCGGTCGAGATGTCTTCCCGATGGCAAACGCACGCCCGCCAATGGAATTGCGCTGGATTTTGTGTCGCCGAAGTTAAAAAAAAATCAATCATTTCTCGACGGGCACAGCAATCAAAAGCTTTTATCGGCGGTCAATTTTTCCTCAAATACTTTTATTTCAACAGCTTAAATCCGGTTCGCTGTTAATATTGTCCAGCCTGGACAGAAAAATTTACAAAAATATATATTAAAATGTAAAGAGAGCGAAGTTCGATCGCCCCTGGGTGACAAACCCAGTGTCTGATTAGATCCAACGCTTGCCAACCTTTTATTTCTTGCGAAAAATTGGGTGGCTAATGGCAATCGGGCTTGAATAAAAGTCGATCGTCATCTCAATGGGTGCAACTAGAGTTAAGATGAATTCAACAAACCTATTCCTCCCGATAGATGACTTTTTAGGGAATAGGATTAACCAATAGATTAGCTCGCTAGTTAGCGATGCTGCTGAAAAACAAATATGCTTTTAACACATCCACTACAAGCGTTTGGAGCAATCTTCGGGCACAAACCTTCCACAAATAGATCATCCATCGACCACAAAACCAGTAAAAATTATTGGGAGGGGAATATTGAGTCCGCTGTAAACGAACAAATTGACTGGTACATCCAAGTGGAAATGCTAATGAGTAACGCTAAATCTTCCTGCACCAATGAAGAGATTACTGCTTGGCTGCGGGGATTGCTGACAATTGCTTGGGCAGACGGCAACTTTGACGAAGACGAGCAAAAAATGATTGCAAATCTAACTCAGGATGAACTACACCCGGTATCTTTTGAGGAGGGTTTTGAACCCATTACCGCAGAGGAATTAGTCGCTGTGTTAGGGAAAGACACCGCCAAAGGCGAGGATTTTTTGAGGACAGCAGTCATGGTAGCTTTGGCAGATGGTACCTACTCGCTCAGCGAAGACGAGGTAATCTCTAAGTTTGGCACAGCTTTGGGGCACAATGTAGAGGCGATCGAAGCTCTGCGACACACCATCGAAGACAGCAAGTGCGATCCGCAAGGGCCCAGCAGCCAAATAGTCTTTGATGCGAATGTCGTCCCCGTCGTCGGAACACCGCTTTCATCTCGGCTACCGAAACCTCACCACAAAAATGTCCTGCAGCCTGTCAAAGACTGGCTTGACGCCTGGGAAATTCACGACCCAAAATTGGCACACTTTGTCTGTAAAATTATTCCGCCCCAGTGTCCGTTTGAGCGAGATGTCGTGTTATTTGGTCACAAAATCGTCCACATTCCGGCGATGTGCCAGATTAATCCGCTTTACGAACAGTTAGTCGGGATGCGCTTTCGAGCTCTCTGCTATTTGGCAGATGAATGTAAGGAAGATGTATCGTCCTATTGTTAGTAGTCAGTAGTCATTAGTCAGTAGTCATTAGTCATTGGTCATTCTTGTCAAATCTTGGATTAATGACTGTAACTATTAACCAATGACTACTAATTAGTCTTGAACGCAAAAACCTGGTTTTTCTACGAAAAAACATCATTACACCCATCCGACCCAGTAGAAAAACCCGGTTAATTCATTTTGTGTGCGCGAGTCTTGTTAATATCAAATCTGGTTTGATAATACTAATTCAACAAAAGTTTTGATACAATCCTCAAGCTTATACAAATTATTAAAAATCGCCGATTTAGAAGCCGGACACGGCAGTGCTGTTTCCCTACAGATGCTCGCGTACAATCTCTCGCTTTGCACTACTTTTCAGAATTGGTATAATTACAGCCTCTTCCAGGTTCATGAAGTAGACTATAAAGCTATATTCTGTGGCGTTAATCTGTAGGGTGCGTCGCTCCTTCATATCTGATAAAACTTGCAGATTGACCCGTGGCGACGCACCGAACCACGGGCTCTCGCTGGCATTGTGTGTACCACATATACATGGAATATGCTGTATATTTTTCTGCCCACTAACTGTAAATCGCGACTAAACTTGGCTGTCGTTCACCGACCCCGACTAAAGGCCAAGACGAATATTGTGCTTGGAGCTGGTATAATAATAACTAATGACTAATGACTAATGACTATTGACTATTGACTACTGACAACTGACTAAATTATGCAATTTATCGATCGAGCAGATATTCAAGTCGCAGCGGGCAAAGGCGGCGACGGCATGGTAGCTTTTCGCAGAGAAAAGTACGTACCGGCGGGCGGCCCCTCTGGCGGGACGGGCGGCAAAGGCGGTTCCGTGTATATGGTGGCGGTGGAAAGCCTGCAAACGCTGCTAGATTTTCAGTACAACCGGATTTTTAAAGCCGATGACGGGAAGCGGGGCGCGCCGAAAAATATGACTGGTGCCGGTGGGGACGATCGCACGATCGAAGTTCCCTGCGGTACAGTAGTTTACGACGCGGAAACTCAGGCAATCTTAGCAGATTTAGTGACGCCCGGACAGACTTTTTGCGTAGCCAAAGGCGGCAAAGGCGGTTTGGGGAATAAGTGTTTTCTGACCAATTCTAACCGCGCTCCAGATTATGCGATGCCCGGAAAAGAAGGAGAACACAAATTTTTGCGTTTGGAATTGAAGCTATTAGCTGAAGTGGGAATTCTGGGGATGCCGAATGCTGGCAAATCCACCTTAATTTCAGCTTTATCTGCGGCCCGCCCCAAGATAGCAGATTATCCGTTTACAACTTTAGTCCCGAATTTGGGCGTAGTCAGAAAACCGACTGGCGACGGTACTGTTTTTGCTGATATTCCGGGATTAATTGAGGGAGCTCACGAAGGCGCGGGTTTGGGTTACGAGTTTTTGCGGCACATCGAACGAACTCGGTTGCTGCTGCATCTGATCGATATTACGGATGAAGATCCGATCGCCAATTATGTCACAATTCAGGAAGAATTGAAGGCTTACAGGCGTGGTTTAGCCGATAAACCCCAGATTTTGGCTTTTAATAAGGTAGATGCGATCGACCTCGAAAGCGAAGAAATCGGTAATTTAATCAGCCGACTTAAAGAAATTAGTGGCGCTCCGATTTTGTTGATTTCCGCCGTTAGTAGAGTTGGATTGGATGAAGTGATGCAGCAAGTTTGGCAGAAACTCGACGAGATGAACGAGAAAGAGGCGGCGGAACAGTTAGCAGTCGCGAGTGTTTAATCGCTTTTTGGTTCCAAGAATTTCCGTGAAGCCTTTTGGGGAAATCGACAATACTCGCATTGCTCTCCGGCGCGTTGGGTCACTAGCCGACGCAGAGAGGCTGGTACATAACTCATGCTTTTGTCTGTAAGCGTTTATAGGCGTGAGCTTTGGCTAAACGCACCCAATGTTCTAACAGCAAATAGCGATCGAGTTCGACTTCCTCTCTGGCCGAAATAGTGCCGGATTTATTGCGATCGAGCAGTTCGCTCATGCGGGCTTGCAACGCAGGTGTGGGGCGGATTGCGAGGATTTCTTCTGGGCTGGGTTGACTCGCTAGCAGTTCCACTATTTGGCGATCGTCTTGGTAGGGGATGGTTTCTGCGGGGGCGAGTTCCCGAAGTGCCCGATCCAGGGCTTCCGGGAGACGATCGCCCAATTGTTGTAGTTTTTCGCCGAGGATATCAGGAACTTCTAGGATAATAGGACTTACGCATTGACAAAAAATATCATCTATGTATTCTAGACAATGCCATGACTGAATCGGTTTGCCAAAAT
>NZ_JAUBPT010000233.1:0-7816 GCF_036700905.1 Microcoleus sp. S13_C3
ATGAAAGCAGGCCAGCTAGAAATTGGAGTTAGGAGTCAGGAGTCAGGAGTCAGGAGAAAAGAGTCAGAAGGAAGAAGTCAGGAGCCAGAAGAAGTGTTTTTACAAATATGAGATGCTCCCCCCTACCCTACCCTACGGGAACCCCTGCGGGGAACGGGAACCCTGGCGGGAAGATAGCTTGGCTAGCCCGTACCTTGATGAGATTTATTAAGGCGAGTAATTTGTCAATAACTTTTAGAATTATTTAATATTTGCGCTTTGATAATTATTGCCAGAGGCAATTCGGGAACGCTCTGTAATTAAAATTACCCTCTCAAGTTTGAATTTTGTCAACTTCCGACAGATGCTAGAATGAATGAAAATATCGAATTTGCTAAAAAGTCGATCGCCGTAGCAAATCCTAAAGCATCCTGCTGGAATTCAAAATAGTCACCAACGGCAGGAACTTTTTAGCCGCCACATGATTCAAAAAGATTGAGCCTCCAAGCGCTGTGTCATTTTTATCTACACGCAATCAATCACCGACGACCATGAACACCTCACTTAACACCTCTAAATTAAGCCTAAACCGGAGACTGCGACAATCGTTGTTTGCAGGCATCATTTCCACCGCAGCTTTGGCTAGTGGATGGGTTCCGGGTTTATACACACAATCCCCAAACCTCGTTTTCGGAGCAGCAGCCCAAGCTCAAGAAATTAGCAGCGAGGAAATTACTAGCTACGCTCGCGCTGTGTTGGCAATAGAACCCAGACGGGTGGAAGCTTTTAACGAAATTAAAGGAATGGCTGGGGGCTCGGTTCCCAGAGTAGTGTGCAACGAAACTCAGGAAATTAATAGGCTGTCGGGAGGTGTTCGCGGCATCGCGGTGAATTACTGCCAACAAGCTAAAAAAGTTATCGAAACCAATGGTTTGACAGTTAGTCGCTTCAACCAGATCACTTTGCTCCAGCAAGCGAATTCGGGAGTCAAACAGCAAATTCAAGCCGAGCTCCTGCGACTGCAACAAGCGGGCAATAAATAAGCTTGAGGGTTTGAGTCTTTCTTTCTCTCCCGTTCTATTAGACTTCTCCATAAAAGCTTGTTCAGGGCAGGCAGGATGCCTAAGCGCTACCTCCCCCCAACAACATATTGGAGATTTAAATTGTTCGAGTTCCTAGACGGTAGGCAAAATTTTTTGCAAAAAAAGTGATCGTCTGCGATAAAGTGCTTGACAAAATAACATAAATTTGGTAATAAGGCCAGAACGGGAGCGGTCAGAGAGATGAATTTTTTTCAACTGGCTGTAAGTCGCAATGAGATATAGCCATCGCCAACACGATTAAAACGTTTTTAATTTTTGAAACATGAGCTGAAAATTGGGACTTCTGTCTTCCTTATTCCTTCGGGTATAAAAAGATATTCCTCAAAAACTAGATGTCAAGTGAATGGCTCTGAGGAATAGAATATAAAAATGCTAACTTTCACCAAACATTTACCTGCAAATCCCGATGCTGTTGTCAGCTTTACTTTACCAATGACAGCCGACGATCGCACTCGCAGCCGCCACCGATTCGAGACAGAAACGGGGGAAAAGCTCCACCTGAGTTTACCCCGAGGTACGGTACTGCGCGATCGAGATTTATTGCAGTCGGAAGACGGTAGCTGTTTGGTACTGGTAAGTGCAAAACCCGAATCGGTGCTGACAGCGCGGGCATCAAGCCTGCTGCTACTGATGCGGGCGGCTTATCATTTAGGAAACCGTCACGTAGCTTTAGAAATTGCCGATAATTATTTAAGACTTTCTCCCGACTCTGTGTTGCAGGGAATGCTAGAAAAAATGGGTTTGGAAGTAACAGAGGAAATTGTGCCGTTTCAGCCAGAAATGGGCGCTTACGGACACAACCATTAGAAATGGGGAATGGGGAATGGGGAATGGGGCATGGGGAATGGGGCATGGGGCATGGGGCATTGTAACCAACAAATAAGTAATTGGACAGAATTAATTACACACTGATTTTTTGCTGATTCTTTACTAGACATGGCTTGTAGCCCAAATTTTTGTGTAATTAATTGTGTCCTACTACTTAACAGTCAACAGCCAACAGTCAACAGTCAACAGTCAACAGTCAACAGCCAACAGTCAACAGTCAACAGCCAACAGTCAACAGTCAACAGTCAACAGTCAACAGTCAACAGCCAACAGTCAACAGTGAACAATCAACTTTTATGTTTGTTGCAGCTAGCTTTTGCACCTGTGGGAGCTTATAGTTATTCTGAGGGAATCGAAAGTCTGGTAGAAACCGGTGCGATCGACAGCGAGATTACTTTGAGGAATTGGTTAGAAAATTCGCTGCAATTCGGGGCAGTTCGAGTAGAAGCCGCTGTGGTGGTAAGGGCTTTGAGGGCGGCACAGATAGGGGATTTGACGGCTTTGAATTACTGGAATGCTTGGGCGACTGCTGCTAAGGAAACAGAAGAGTTGCGATTGCAAAGTTGGCAAATGGGGCGGACTTTGGTAAGGTTGCTGCTGGATTTGCGTGAAGCGAAGCTATCCCGCAGGGAATCGCCCGTTGCTTCTGGGTTAACAACAAGTTTAAAAGATTTGGTGGAATTTGGCGGCAATCAGTGCAATTTTGCGATCGGCTTTGGCATTGCCGCCGCCAACTGGCAGATTGAAGAGGAAGCGGCCTTGTTAGGATATTTGTACAGTTGGGCTGCTAATTTGGCGAGTGCAGGCGTGAAACTGATTCCCCTCGGTCAAACAGCCGGTCAACAGTTACTGTTAGATTTGCAATCTCAAATTAGCTGTACGGCGCAAGAAGTTTTAAAATTAGAAGATGATGAGCTTGGCAGTTGCAGTTGGGGATTAGGACTGGCTAGCATGGCCCACGAAACTCAGTACACTCGGTTGTTTCGCAGTTGAAAATCAGCAAATCTAAAATCTAAAATCTAAAATCTAAAATCTAAAATCGCTATGGGTGCTTTTCGTGTAGGAATTGCTGGGCCAGTTGGTTCGGGGAAAACTGCTTTACTGGATGCTTTGTGCAAGTCACTGCGACAGCACTACCAGATTGCTGTAGTTACTAATGATATCTATACTCAGGAAGATGCCCAGTTTTTGGTTCGGAGTCAAGCTTTAGAGAGCGATCGAATTTTGGGCGTAGAAACGGGAGGCTGTCCCCACACAGCTATCCGCGAAGATGCTTCCATTAACTTAGTAGCGATAGAAGAGTTAGAACAAAAATTCACTGATTTAGATTTAGTATTTGTCGAAAGCGGCGGCGATAACTTGGCGGCCACTTTTAGCCCGGAGTTAGTAGATTTAACAATTTACGTAATCGATGTCGCTGCGGGCGATAAAATTCCGCGCAAAGGCGGGCCAGGAATTACTAAATCTGATATGTTGGTAATTAATAAAACAGACCTCGCACCTTATGTAGGAGCAGATTTAGGCGTGATGGAACGGGACGCGAAAAAAATGCGGGGGGACAAACCTTTTGTTTTTACTAACCTGAAGACAAAGGAAGGATTAGAATCGGTAGTTAACTTTGTTAAGTTGAATATTGGTGATAATTAGGGATTAAGCGCGCGATCGTCCATTCCCAATGCTAAAATTCCCAAAATTTTACCCAAATTGGTAAGCAAAGTTTCGGTTGTCTCAACAAAAACCGCTTGTCCTTCGAGTTTTAAGAATTTCCACCTATCTCCTGTAGTGACAGCCCCATAAATTGTGGTAATCTCATTACCTTCACGCTCGTTGAAGATTTTAGCTGCTAGCATTTCAGCTATGCACTGTCCCAATCCCGAATTAATGTTTTCCTTTTTAGCCTCTACAATAGCAATGACTGGGGCTTTTACAATCAACAATTCTGGCGATCGACTTATCAGAAAATCACAATTCCCATTCAGCCCTCTTTCAGCATCTACAGTAAAATCAATGCCAGAAAATAAGCTCACGCGATGGTGCAAAAGTTTTCTCACTTCCATTAAAATCGGCGCGATAATCAGTTCCGAACGCGATTTTTCTGTATTGCTACCGAGAGCTACAGGCAGATTTTCTTGCAAAGTTTCTGTCAGTAATCTACTGTACTCTAACTCTGGTGCAGGAGTGAAGATTTCGACTATTTCAGAATAAGCTAAGTCAAAGGTTTTCAAAACTCTGTCTAAATTAAAGTCACTGTAGGCCATTTGACTTTCTCCTTATTACAAATTCTCGTTAAGCGAAGCTATCCCGAAGGGAATCGCCTATTTACTTTAACACTCCCTACCCTACTACCAATTCCCTGACCAAATTAGCCAAACGTTCTGTACTGTCTGTCACCGCTAATTCAGAAGCTGCTTGAGACATTTTTTCCAAATATTCGGAATCTCTTAACAAATACAACACTTTGCTTTGCAACACATCTGCTGTCAGTTCGCTTTGACGGAATACCACGGCGGCGCCGGCTTTAGCAAATACTTCCGCATTAAATCTTTGGTGGTCGTCAGCCGCGTGAGGAAAAGGAATTAAAATAGAAGGTACGCCCGTCACTGCTAATTCTGTCAGAGCACTCGCGCCCGATCGACTAATTGCTAAATTCGCTCGCTGCAACAAACTCGCCACATTGTCGTAAAATGGCATAGACAAATATTGCTCGTGTTTCAAACTCTCAGCATCCGGGTCATTATTTCCGGTGAGGTGAACCACCCAAGCACCCGCATCAAACCAAGCCGGAGCACACTGCCGCACTAACTGATTGACTGCGACAGCACCTTGAGAGCCACCCATGACTAAAATAACAGGTACGTTGTCAGGAATTGGCAAATTTAGAGGTTGGGGGGCGAGGAATTGCGATCGCACGGGCGTACCAGCAACCACGGTTTTGGCGCGGGGTAAATGCTGGGCTGCTGCTTCAAATCCGATCGCCACAGCAGTGCACAAAGGACTAAACCAGCGCGTCACCTTCCCCGGAATTGCATTAGATTCATGGAGAATCACCGGCAAACCCAAAGAGCGGGCCGCCAGAATTGCCGGTGCTGCGATGTAACCGCCAGTAGTAAAGACTCCCTGAAAATTTCCCGCTTTGAGCAACTTCCGCACATGAAGGATCGAGCCGACGAGTCCGCCCAAAATTCGCACAGTACCTAGTCCAAATCGCTGCTGAAAGCCTTCAACGGCGATCGTGTGGAGGGGGTAAAGGGATGAAACTAACTCGGTTTCCATGCGGTCTGGGACTCCCAGCCATTCGATCTGACAGTCGTTCAACTGACTAGCGGTGGCGATCGCAGGAAATAAATGTCCACCAGTGCCGCTAGCTGCAACCAACAACCGGAGGGGGGCTTTTGTCAAGGTTTTTGTTTCTTTTACAAGTACAAGTTCCACAGGTCAATCGATTTTATATTTGAGGTTTTAGATTATTATGCTTATTATTCCGGCAGTTTCAGCCAATTTTCAATCAGCAATCTAAAATTAGATTGTGCCGTGTCCGTCCTTCCGTTGTCAGTTTTCGTTGCAGGCGAACAGTTGCCCGCGCCACGACTCCTGACAAATAACCAAATTATCACCTAATGCGTAATTTTTTGAATTTAGTGCCAAGTGCATCTCAGTATTTTTCCAGCCGTCGGGACGAAAAAGCCGATCCTCTTCGAGGGCTGCGCCAACGGGCGATCGTTTTTGGCTTTAACTGCAGGCAGTCGATGGCTCAAATGTTGTTATGTTTAACAGTGGTAAGTGGTGGCGTGCTGCATCAAGGTGCGGCAAGAGCGATCGGTGCGATCGGGGCGACTCCCCAAACGATCGCCCAAACCCCTGAAAATGCGCCCGCCCCACTCACAAAACTGCTAACAGAAATTGACGCAGCGGCCAACCGGCGCGATGTGAAAGCAGTCATGGCATTTTACAGCCCTAATTTTACTCATTCTGACGGCTTAAACACCCAAAGTATGGCAAAAGCCCTCACCCAACTCTGGGAGAGATATCCGAGTTTAAATTACCGCACCGAGATCAAATCTTGGAAAACCGAAGGTAGCGCGATTCTTGCGGAAACCATAACTACAATTGCCGGCACTCAAAAAAAGGATGGCAGAGAATTAACTCTCAAAGCTACCATCCGTTCCCAGCAGCGCTTTGAAGGTGAAAAAATAGTTAATCAAGAGATTTTAGCAGAACAAACTCAGCTTAGTTCTGGCCAAAATCCTCCCACAATTCAAGTGAATTTTCCGGAGCAAGTTAAGGTGGGCCAAGAGTACCATTTTGATGCCATTGTTCGAGAGCCGCTCGGTGATGATATTTTAATAGGGAGTGTTTTGGAGGAACCCATTACCGAAAAAACATTGTTTAATCCCTCACAAGTCGAGCTAGAGTTGCTAAATGCGGGGGGAATTTTTAAAGTAGGTAAAGCTCCGGCTACGCCCGAAAATCGGTGGGTTTCAGCAGTTTTGATGCGACAAGGTGGAATTGCAACAGTTAGTGTGCGATTGCGGGTTGTCAAGTAATAAAATAGGTGTTATGGGCATGGGGCATGGGGCATGGGGCATGGGGCATGGGGCATGGGGCATGGGGCATGGGGCATGGGGCATGGGGCATGGGTGATTGGTGATTAGTAAGTGGTATAAGCTGTTGTGCATTTAATTTGTATGTTGAGGGCGGACTCTCCTGCCCAACCCCTACTCCCCACAAGAGGAAATTTTTATTTTACTATGCAATTTAAATGCGGATTAGCTTAGCGGTTATTAGTCACAGGAGATACATATTGGAAGAAAAAAATGTCATTAAAGGAATTAAACATACCTCACTATAGCCATAAAGGCTATAGCAAATAACAAATAACAACTAACAAATAACAAAATTAACAAATAACCAATGACAACAGTCAACCGTCCACAGCCAACAGTCAACTGACAACTGACAAAAAATGATTTCTATCCAAAATCAAATTGTTTTCATTACAGGTGCGAGTAGCGGTATAGGAGCAGCCTGTGCCAAGATATTCGCCAAAGGTGGAGCCAAACTAATTTTAGCAGCCCGCCGTATTGAAAAGCTCTATCGACTGGCAAACGAACTTGTAGAAACAAAATCCATCGCATCGGCGAACGAGATTTATTTGCTAGAATTGGACGTGCGCGATCGCCCGCAAGTCGAATCGGCGATCGCTGCGCTTCCCGATGCCTGGAAAAACATCGATATTCTGATTAACAATGCGGGATTGAGCCGTGGTTTAGACAAACTACACGAAGGCAACTTTCAAGATTGGGAAGAAATGATTGATACCAATGTTAAAGGCTTGCTTTACATGACTCGTGCGATCGTACCGGGAATGGTAAGCCGAGGCGGAGGCCACGTAGTGAATATCGGCTCAATAGCAGGCCGCCAAGCTTATCCGAAAGGTAATGTTTATTGCGCTTCCAAAGCAGCAGTGAGAGCTATTTCTGAAGGGTTAAAACAAGACCTTTTGGGAACACCAGTGCGGGTGACGGAAATAGAGCCTGGTTTGGTGGAAACAGAATTTAGTAATGTCCGGTTTCACGGCGATGCAGAAAAAGCCAAAAATGTCTATCAAGGATTGACACCTCTGACTGCGGACGATGTAGCCGATGTCGTGTATTTTTGCGCGACGCGATCGCCCCACGTCAATATTAGCGAAGTCTTGCTAGTTCCGACAGACCAAGCTAGTGCAACTCTGGTTCACCGAAAAGAGTTGTGAGTTTTTAGTAATAAGTGTCCGGATTGCGCTGGAATTCTCAGGAAGCTTAATTGGTAGATGCACCCTGATTAATTAACTCCCGACCAATTTTGGCCGGGTTTTTTTTGGCGATTCGACGCCCTCGCCACGAATTATCGCAAATTCTGCCAAAGTG
>NZ_JAUBPT010000233.1:7916-9159 GCF_036700905.1 Microcoleus sp. S13_C3
TCCTGAAAGAGGTGCTGTGAAGCCGGAGACTAAATTAGTAGATGCACCCTGATTAATTAACTCCCGACCAATTTTGGCCGGGTTTTTTTTTGAGCGATCGCCCGCCCTCGCCACAAATTATCGCAAATTCTGCCAAAGTGTCCTGAAAGAGGTGCTGTGAAGCCGGAGACTAAATTAGTAGATGCACCCTGATTAATTAACTCCCGACCAATTTTGGTTCGGGGTTTTTTTTTGAGCGATCGCCCGCCCTCGCCAAAAATTCTCCTAATTTCTGCCAAAGTGTCCTGAAAGAGGTGCTGTGAAGCCGGAGACTAAATTAGTAGATGCACCCTGATTAAATAACTCCCGACCAATTTTGGTTTGGGGTTTTTTTTTGCGGTATCGGCGGTGATGCTGAATAAAGTTTGAGGTTGTCCGGATTGCGCGGGAATTCTCAGGAAGATTAATTGGTAGATGCACCCTGATTAATTAACTCCCCGCCAATTTTGGTTTGGGGTTTTTTTTTGGCGATATCGACGGTGATGCTGAATAAAGTTTGAGGTTGTCCGGATTGCGCGGGAATTCTCAGGAAGCTTAATTGGTAGATGCACCCTGATTAATTAACTCCCCGCCAATTTTGGTTTGGGGTTTTTTTTTGGCGATCACACCCCAAACCACGAATTTCCCAAAATTTTCCCAAACTGTGCCGAACAGGTGCACCTCGAACCGGAGACTAAATTAGTAGATGCACCCTGATTAATTAACTCCCGACCAATTTTGGCCGGGTTTTTTTTGGCGATCGCACCCCAAACCAGGAATTTCCCCAAATTTTTCCAAAATGTCCCGAACAGGTGCACCTCGAACCGGAGACTAAATTAGTAGATGCACCCTGATTAATTAACTCCCGACCAATTTTGGCCGGGTTTTTTTTGGCGATCGCACCCCAAACCAGGAATTCTCCTAAATTTTCCCAAAATGTCCCGAACAGGTGCACCTCGAACCGGAGACTAAATTAGTAGATGCACCCTGATTAATTAACTCCCGACCAATTTTGGCCGGGTTTTTTTTTCGTATTGCAGTCAAAACCACAAAATTTCAATAAATCAAGAATTATCCGCGTTAATCTGCGTACATCTGCGGTTAAAAATCAAATTGATCCCGAACATCGTGCTAGCCACTGGAAAGTAAATAACTGTAGTTTAGACTAAAAAATGAGCGCAGCTAAAAGTAGCCACCTTTGAATCTCAGGCAAGCTGTTGCTCAA
>NZ_JAUBPT010000234.1:0-9088 GCF_036700905.1 Microcoleus sp. S13_C3
GTTCCATACTTAGAAAGGAGACGACAATTATTTATCAATACACTGTTTGGTTATTTTGTCAATGCGTAAGTCCTAATCATATTCATTTCACCAAATATCACCTAAACAAGAGTGTCAGTATAATGCTGTGGTCTGTTTGTATTACTTATTTGAGTAGCCAAACTATTCAATAATAACGTTATTTATCGCGACTACGAAATTGGTAAAAGCAGCAGAAATATGACATTTTAGGTTGAAAAGACCCCGATCGCCCTTAAAGGCGATCGAGCTTGTAGAACTCTTACGCCCCGATGAAGCGATGGAATTGCTTATTGAAATCGCTTTCTTAGTTTCTAGGCCGATAGTTCTTGGAGTGCGATCGCTTTTTGGTTTGGGCGATCGCCAAGTTGTACTATACTAGCCCCTGTAAAGCAATTACCAAGATACCCAGACGAATATCGGCGGTAAGCGGGTTGGTAAAATCGGTCGATCGCGCTGGCATTTTCTGCCCTCAAATCGCTTTCTTTGGATTAATTGACGTTTTAAATTCTGCCTTCTACTTTCTCCCTTGGGGCTACACAAGCGGGGGGTAATGCCCTCCCTACCGTCAATTGTCAATAATTAATTATGAATTGTTAGTCTTCCTTGAGCAAGCCAAAAAGATATATCATAACCTTAACCGGATCATTTCTTCCCAGATATGTTCTACTGTTCTAATCCCACGTGTTCTCATCCTTTCAATCCCGACAACTCTAAATTTTGTCAAAGTTGCGGATCGCAAGGCCTCAACCCTCTCTTCAGAAACCGCTACCGCGTGATTCAACTGTTGGGCGAAGGGGGATTTGGCAGAACTTACGAAGCGGTAGATACGGATCGTATGGACGATCCCTGCGTAATTAAGCAGTTTGTACCCCAATTTCAAGGAACCTCAGCACTTGAAAAAGCCTCACAATTGTTTAAAGAAGAAGCGAAACGACTTTACGAACTTGGCGAACATCCCCAAATTCCTCGATTAATTGCTTATTTTGAACAAGACAAGCGACTTTATTTAGTACAAGAGTTGATTGAGGGGCAAACTTTACTAGCAGAATTAACTCAGCAGGGTGCTTTTAGCGAAGAAAAAATTTGGCAGTTGCTGGCAGATGTACTGCCGATTTTGAAATTTGTGCACGATCGCCAGGTCATTCACCGAGACATCAAACTTGAGAATATCATGCGGCGCCGCACCTCTGTTAACTCCTCGCTGCCAAAGGCGGGAAATTTTCGGAATTCAGCTTTCCGAAGGGGAGGGCGGGGAGAGTTAGTTTTGATAGATTTCGGCATTTCCAAACAAGTGACGGGATCCCTGATGAGCAAAGTAGGCACGACGGTAGGAACGCCCGGATATTCGCCGGTAGAACAAATGCGCGGTCAAGTTTTCCCCGGCAGCGATTTGTACAGTTTGGGAATAACTTGCCTGAGACTGCTAACTCAATGTTTGCCAAAAATTGACGGTTCCGATGACCTTTATGATCCGATAAACGGCGGCTGGATTTGGAGAGAACGGTTGCCAGCCGGCACAAAAATCAGCAGCGAGTTGGCAAATGTTTTAGACAAATTAATTCAAGATTATCTCAAAAATAGATATCAATCTGCTGATGAAGTAATCAAAGCTTTAAATCTCTATTCTTTACCTCCCCAACCCCCTTTTGTCAAGGGAGGACAACTTGCTTTAAGTTCTTCTGTGACAAAGGGAGGGCCACTTGCTTTAAATTCTTCTGTGACAAAGGCAGGGCCACTTGCTATTAATACTCCGCTCAATCACAGCGGGCAAATCAATAGCAATATCTCTGTCAATCCCAGGGAAAAATCCAACACCAATCCGCCTCCTAACAAGGCATCGCAGAAAATTGCCGCTGTCAAAAGAACTTTTGAATTTCAGGTGGTGACAGTAGACAAGCGCGGGAAGCCAACTAATGTTAACAGCGGCCAAGCGCGTTTTTTTGAAGAAAATCTTGGTAGCAGTACAATGCTGGAAATGGTATCGGTTCCTGGCGGTACTTTCCTCATGGGTTCTCCAAAAGATCGGGGTGACAGCGACGAAAAACCCCAGCACCCAGTAACTTTAGCATCTTTCTATATGGGCAAATTTCCAGTCACTCAGGCCCAGTGGACAGCAGTGGCGGCCCTGCCGGAAATTAAAATATTTCTGAATCCCGATGCAGCCCGTTTTAAAGGTGCAAATCGACCTGTAGAAAATGTATCTTGGTACGAGGCTGTGGAGTTTTGCGATCGACTTTCTCGCAAAACGGGTAAGAATTATCGCTTGCCTAGCGAAGCCCAATGGGAATATGCTTGCCGGGGGCAAACTACGGGGCCGTTTCATTTTGGGGAAACGATTACCAGCGAGTTAGCAAATTACAACGGAAATTCTAATTACGCTGATGCGTCGAAGGGAGTTTATCGCTTTCAAACGACAGATGTTGGCAGTTTTAAACCTAATGCTTTCGGATTGTACGATTTCCACGGAAATGTTTGGGAATGGTGCGCGGATTCTTGGCACAATAATTATAACGGTGCGCCTGCGGATGGTAGCGTTTGGGAGTCTGACGGGGACTCTTCGCTGAGGTTGTTGCGGGGGGGTTCTTGGAACGATCATCCTCCGAATTGTCGCAGCGCGTGTCGCCTCAGATATCAGCCGGATTGTAAGGCTAGTATTGTGGGTTTTCGAGTGGTTATTTCTGTTGTTTAAACTCCAATTGTAGGCATTCGTTCTCCTATCTTGAAATGCCTCTGCGGTTTCCCTATAGCAATCCTTGCAGGAGTCGTAAACTTTTTACCCCACCCCAACCCTCCCCTTATCAAGGGGAGTCCGTAAGAAATTCACAAATGATGCGAGGATTGCTATATCAATCAAAGATTTATGCAATAAGCCTATTGATATTGTCTCGGCATAGAGAAACCCGGTTTCTTCAACAAACCGGGTTTGGGAACGGGCGATCGCCCAAATTCTTGCCTTAACTAGCCTTCTTTTGAGGAGCGACTATGCGTTCCACACTCATAGCAGCCACGCTCAACGTCACCACAGCCATGCCGAGAATTGCCACAGGCTGCAACTTCTCATTGATAATTAGAAAACCGAAGAGAGCGGTCATTGCCGGCCCCAAAGTGCCAATTACTGACGCTAAGGCGGCCCCCGCAAACCGGATGGCAAAATTATTCAAAAGATAGCTAAACAGCGTCAGCACCCCTAAAATAACGCCTCCGATAATCAAACCAGGCCAAACATTTTGGTCGATTTTAGGAGAAAAATTTTCCGACAGCGGCACCCACAAACTCAGGGAGGAAAATACAAAAATTGCGGCGAAATTAACTAAACTAAAAGGAATTGGGTGCAGCTTGCCTGCGGCCATTTGCGTCAGCAATACGTAACCTGCAAAGGTAATCCCAGAACCCAGTGCTGCTGCGACTCCCACTCCCACATTACCGCCGCCCGGAGGTGGGGCTGCAAAACTCGGCCACCCAGCTAAAATCAGACCTGCGGTAATCCCGACGATCGCCAAAAAGCCGACTCTGCTAGGGCGAGAACCAAACAATATCCAAGAACCGAGTACGGTGACGATCGGATAAATAAAGAAAATCGTAATCGCAATCCCCGCTGGAATATTGCCGATCGCCAAATAAATCAAAACCTGAGACAAAAACAGAAAAAATGCGCTTCCTAAAACCTTGCTCCACAAAGCTCGATCGCCCGACTGGAACAACCGCCTAATATCTTTCCACACAGAAGGATACAGAAATGTCGCCAATATCGGCATCAAAGCCATCACCACGATCAGTCGCATCAACAAAATCAACAAAGAATTGCCAAAACCCGGAGTCACCACCCCCGGAAATTCAAACAAGCCAAAAACCACCCGAGGAGTTTTGCCTTTAATCAGAATTCTTAAACAAACATTAAACAGCGACAATACCACCGCCGAAGACAAAGCCAGCACCAAACCTGTCTGTACAGAAGGTGCTTTAGCGGTGGCTGGAGAGGGCACTGAAGAGGGTGCCGGTACGGATTCCCGCGGCCTTTCCACAGGTGTTGGCTGCAGAAGTTGCGGGCGGACAGAATTAACAGAATTAGTTGATTCTTCGACATAGGAATCTTGAGCATCGAAAGGATTCTCAAGATATTCTTCTTCTTCTTCGAGTTCTTCCCTGATGCGGTTTACGAGATTTTGTAACAGCTCTTCCCCTTGCCGCTCTAGGGTTTGCATATTGTTTAGCCGCACGGAAAGCTCGCTTTCATAGCTGCTCAAATCTTGTTCCAGCATCTGGAAACTGCGATCGATCCTTTCATCCAGCGCCGCCAGCAACTGCGAGGCGCGTTCGTCGTAGTTGCTCGGCGGCAGGGGTATCGGGAACTCGCCGCTGGGAATAGGGCTGCTGAGAGAATTTCCCGAGTTAGCGCTGAGTTCGTTGAACCGCTGCACCAACAAATCCTGCAAATTGTGAGCCAAAACTTGAGCCAACTGCTTCAGCCACAATTGCTGCTGCTGAATGTATCGCCCAGAGAGAGATTCCATTTGCTGAGACTGCAATTTGCGATATTGCTCCCGCAGGTCTTCAATATCCTCAATCAGGTGATTTTTTTCAGTTTGCAGCCGAGTAATGTCTTGATTTAACTGGCCTTTGACATTTTCATGCAAAGCGTCCAGTTCTTGCATTACTGAGTGTAGGACTTCTTCTGCTGATTGTGCATCCTCTGGCTCGCCCTTTGACGAGTATACGTTCCGCTGCGCCATTAGCCTATAACCTCTAATTTAAACTGCACGTTCAGTGTTCTTAAGTATTGTGACAAATCAGGTCGCAAGTTCTAGTGAGTTGATCTAAGAGATTGCGAACACTGTTTAATCAATAGTAGTCGCTAAGCTAGAAATGTGAGAAAATTGCGTGAAGCAAAGCTATCCCGCAAGGAATCGCCCCAAGAACACTTTGTGCAATTAGAAATCATACTACACCATGACCTCTCCACGGATTGCTCCCGGTAATTCTCGCATTTAACTCACCCGATTACACCCGAATCACAAGCCTAAGATCCCGTTGGGCGAATAAATTTGATTGGGGGGTGGCACTCCTAGCCCCTCAACGGATAACTTGATGCTGCGGCCAGAAATCCGGTTTCTTTTGCCCGCCTTTCTCCCGCACTCCCGCACCCAGGTTTATGATTTTAACAGTTCCGATCTTTTGCTCGCGAAAGTTTTAAGAGGCGATCGCACCCTCAAAAAGCAACCCCGCGCCATCAAAAAATTAACACATCCCATCCCCCAAGAGCAACAGATATGGCATCAGAAATTTATGACAATTCCTTGACAAGCGATATAGAAAAACTGAATATTTCCTCAGAAGCAGAAGTGTTTGTCTTTCCTGCCTCATTTGCCCAGCAGCGCTTGTGGTTTCTCGACCAATTCGCACCGGAAAACCCTTTCTATAATGTAGTAACAGCCCTGCGCTTAACTGGTTCCCTCAACTTAACAGCGTTAGAGCAAACCTTTAACGAAATAGTGCAGCGACACGAAACTTTGCGAACCACTTTTGCAGCGGTATCAGGTCAACCAGTGCAGATAATCTCTGCGGCTTTCAAGACTAATTTAAAAGTATTAGACTTGCAAGATTTGCCGCCAGAACAGCGGCCAACAGAAGCAATGAAACTCGCCGCAGCAGAATCTCTTCGCCCTTTCAATTTATCCACCGGGCCGCTGATGCGAGTCACCATCCTGCGGCTAACAGAAACCGAGCATATTCTCTTACTAAATATGCACCACATAGCCTCCGATGATTGGTCGATCGGTGTGCTAATTCGAGAAGTGCAGAGTATCTATACAGCTTTGATAAATCAACAGCCATCTCCCCTGCCAGAATTATCACTTCAATATGCAGACTTTGCCGAGTGGCAGCGCGAATGGCTGCAAGGTGAAATATTAGAAACCCAGCTAGCTTATTGGCGGCAGCAATTGCACGGGATTTCAGTGTTAAATTTGCCGACGGATCGCCCTGCACCAGCTAGGCAAAATTATCGGGGAAAAACTCAATATTTAGAACTGCCTAAAAAGCTGAAGGACGCACTTTTAGCGCTCTCGCAGCGAGAAGGAGCGACTTTATTTATGACAGTCCTCGCAGCATTTCAAACATTACTTTACCGCTACTCGCAACAAGAAGATATTGTTGTAGGTTCGCCGATCGCCAATCGCAACCGCAGCGAAATAGAAGCATTAATCGGTTTTTTTGTCAACACTTTAGTGCTGCGAACAGACTGTTCGGGAAACCCGACATTTCGAGATTTTTTGGGCCGCGTGCGGGAAGTAACCCTGGGAGCTTATGCTCACCAAGATTTGCCTTTTGAGAAGCTCGTCGAGGAATTGCACCCAGAGCGATCGTTGAATCGCCACCCGCTGTTTCAGGTGGTATTCGGTCTGCAAAATGCGCCGCTGGATGAGCTAGAATTGCCCGAATTAAAGTTGAGTTCTTTTCCTTTGGAAACTCAAACCACGCGCTTTGATTTAGAGCTGTATTTGTGGGAAGCTTCCGATAATTTTAGGAGCATATACGGCGAACATTGGGAAGATTCGGAAGGCCTCAGAGGCTTAGCTGTGTACAATACAGATTTATTTGATGAAGTTACGATCGCCCGAATGCTGAAGCATTTTAAAACGCTGCTGGAAAGCATTGTGGCTAATCCAGAACAAGGAATTGCTAACTTACCTTTATTGAGCGAGGATGAAGTGAATCAATTATTCAGAGAATGGAACGATACTCGCACAGATTATCCTCAAAATAAGTGCATTCATCAGTTATTTGAAGAGCGGGCCCAGCAGCATCTGGAGGATGTCGCCCTAACTTTCGACAGCCAAAACCTGACTTACAGAGAACTCAACAGTCGCAGCAACCAACTGGCGCGCTACTTACAAAAACTGGGCGTGGGGGCGGAGGTTTTAGTGGGGCTTTGTGCAGAGCGATCGATCGACCTAATTGTCGGGATGTTGGCTATACTGAAAGCGGGAGGAGCTTACCTACCGTTAGATCCGAGCTATCCGCGCGATCGGCTAAACTTGATGCTGGAAGATGCTCGAGTTAAAGTCTTGCTAATTCAGGATAAATTGATTGAGAATTTCCGAGACTTCTCAAACTCGGTGATTTACTTCGATCGCGACTGGGAACACATAGCCAAAGAAAACGCCGAAAATCCCGCCCACACCGTAACAGCAGACAACCTAGCTTACGTTATTTACACATCTGGCTCAACAGGAAAACCCAAGGGAGTTGCTGTCACCCACAAAGCAGTAAATCGGCTGGTACTCAACACCAACTATATAAAAATAGAACCTACCGATAAAATTGCCCAAGCATCAAACGCTTCATTCGATGCAGCCACATTCGAGATTTGGGGAGCCTTGCTTAACGGCGCTCAACTCGTGGCAATTAGCACCAATATTACCCTTTCGCCTCACGATTTAGCCTTAGAACTGCGCCAACAAGGCATCACCGTTTTGTTTTTAACAACTGCCTTATTTCAACAAATTGCTAGAGTTTTACCGCAAGCTTTTAATTCGCTGCGCTGCTTGCTGTTTGGTGGAGAAGCGGTCGATATGAGATGGGTTAAAAAACTTCTCAAACAAAAGCCAACTACTAAATTAATTCACGTTTACGGGCCTACAGAAAATACCACATTTTCGGCTTATTATTGCGTGCAAGACGTACCCGAAACCGCAACATCTATCCCCATCGGCCGCCCGATCGCCAACACGCAGATTTATCTCCTCGATGCGGATTTGCAGCCGGTGGCGATCGGTGTTATGGGTCAATTGTACGTCGGCGGTGACGGACTGGCGAAAGGCTACCTCAACCAGCCTGATTTAACTGCTGCTGCATTCATTCCTAATCCTTTTAGCAATAAATCTGGTTCTAGCCTTTATAAAACAGGTGATTTAGGTCGCTATTTAGCTGACGGCAATATCGAGTTTTTAGGCCGCGTTGACGACCAAGTAAAAATTCGTGGCTACCGCATCGAATTGGGAGAAATTGAAGCGGCTTTGTGCCAGCATCCACAAGTGCGCGAAGCAGTAGTAATTGTGAGGGAAGACATCCCCGACGATAAACATTTGGTAGCTTATGTTATTCCTGACGGCCTTAATGAAAAATTAGAAACTCCAAGTCTTAAGTCAAGTGATTTGCGCCAATTCTTGAAAGAAAAGTTACCAGGATATATGGTTCCTGCAACTTATGCAGTGTTGGAGAATATGCCACTGACCCCTAATGGCAAAGTAGACCGCCGCGCCTTGCCTGATATAGATACAGACAGCGAGGATATAACAGAAAATTATGTAGCGCCGAGGACTGATCTCGAAAATGCGATCGGGACAATTTGGGCTAAAGTTTTGGGAAAACAGCAAGTTAGTATCTACGATAATTTCTTTGAACTAGGCGGGCATTCCCTGCTAGCAACTCAGTTAATTTCTCGCATCCGAGACGCTTTGCAAGTCGAGTTATCTGTCAGCAATTTGTTTGAGGCTCCGAGTGTGGCGAGTCTGGCAAAATACATTGAAACAATGCGCTGGGCTGCGACTGGTTTGGATACTCCCAGAACCGACGAAAATGAGCGCGAAGATGTGGAATTTTAAGGGCTTACATAATTGGGGGATGATTTTGATTGTTTTCTGGGATGGCGTCCAAAAGTGAGATGCTCTCAATAAAAATAAGGTAAAAAATCATGACTCCACAGTCCACATTTTGAGCTAATCCACAGAGGAAGCGCTTCAGCAAACGCGATCGCTCTACACCCGCTATCTTTAAGCCGTCTGTCGTGCGAAACAACGCTTTTCGGGAGTGACAAATCATAGATATATCTACCTCACGAGTTCCTCACATTTCCTTCACATTTTAAACGTAATGTATATCGCCCTAAATCCGCATCATTAAATCATAAAAGAGTAATCTCAGTTTTTTGCCAGTACAGTAGATGAGGTCATTTACAATAACGACTTTTAGGGCTGGCTGGTAATTTAATAAGGAATGAGAATTAAATAACTTCCACAAGTTTGTGGGATGGGCGTCCCGCCCGTCCAAAAAGGACGGGCGGGACGCC
>NZ_JAUBPT010000235.1:0-8934 GCF_036700905.1 Microcoleus sp. S13_C3
GGTTCACCAACAATACCTGCCAATAATTGACCATCTCAAAAACCCGCCCCGACCGGGATATTATGGTTAATCGATCGCACATGATATTATTTGTCATTACGAGGAAGGAAGCAATCGCTTAGTCTCTGCGATTGCTTCCTTCCTCGCAATGATATCAACTCCGCTAGCATCGTCGGGCGTAAAATCGAATCAACAGTCAATACTCAACTATCATTCAGTTTTTCGAATCCAAGTTAACAGTCAACATTCAACAGTCAACAGTCAACAATAATTCCGGTGCAACCGGAATTGATATGACGGAGGGGTAGTCATGATATTAAACCCGGATTTGGGATCGGGCGACTACATTGGAGGGGGTGGGGCGTCTTGAATTTTAGCCAGTGCTGCTTTCATTTCAGGAGTGGCTAGCAACTTTTGGGTATCTGCGATTAAACGATCGCCCCAGAGGTTTTCTTTGAGATATTCTACGGTAGCATACCGTTTGTCGAGTTTCAGAGCTGCTTCTCCCATCGCTAAGCCTTTTGCTTTGTCGCCTTTGCCGTAGAATGCTACTGCTAGAGCTAGCATTGATTCGGCTGCTTTGTTGTCGATCGCGATCGCCTGTTCCCAGCGTTTGATAGCGCCATCGGCATCTCCCATTTCGTATTTGACTAATCCGATATTGTTGACAGCCGGCCAAAGATTTTTTTCTAAAGCAAAGGCTTTTTCGTATTGGGCGATCGCCTGATCGAACCGCTTCAGCTTATAAAAAGCATTCCCTAAATCAAATAATGCACCTGGAGTGTCTGGTTTTAGTTTCAACCCTGCTTGCAAATATTCGACTGCTTTCTCGTAGTTCGATTTCCGAAAGTGAGCTTCTCCCAAGACAAATTTAATTGATGGATTTTCTGGCGACAGAGATTGAGCTTGCCCCAAAGCTTCAATGCCTTTGTCAAACTGCTCAACTTGCAGGTACAAGCTACCTAACAAAGTCCAAGTTTGAGCATTTTTGGGGGCTAACTGTGTGGCGAGTTCGGCTCTGGGTACCGCTAGTTGGTACTGCTGGAGTCTGGCTAGCTGGACGGCTTCTTCTGAAAGGCTCAAGGCAGTTTGTTCGAGTTGGGCCGAGTCGATTTGGAGAGTGTAAGGCAGGAGTGCCTGTGCCACAGCAGGCTGGGGCATTGCCCCCAAACCGAGTGCGAGTAGCAGAGATATTAAAGGAATGCGATTAGGCACTGTACAGCCCCAGAAAAAAATATAAGGGTTTCTCGATCGCCTATAATAACTCATATTTTTGAGTTTTGATATTGCTTCTTGACTCGCAACACTTCTGGGTTTTCATTTAAATACTTCTCAAATTATGTTTGCACTCTGGATAGCGGTTTTTATTCACTGTTTTATAGACGACAGAGAACCTCACTACAAATAGGCAAAATTATGATGTATTATCAACTTGAATGAGTTAATAAATAACCAGGGCTGTTTCATTCTCACCAAAAACATGAATTTTGACTCTTGTAGTGCCTTTCTTTGCCTACCCCCGACCTAGACGATTCGATCGGCAGATCAGACCAAGAGGGCCGGCACGGGGAGTAGGGGTAGTGCGACCCCTACGGATAATCAAACAGCCCTGAATAAATAACGCTTCGCGGTTGACAGTTAAATAGTTTGCAAATTCTGTTTCCCCTCATAAATAATAGTTGATTTTTCCGGGCTGAGAAACGACTTAATTCCTCACTACAAACCTAGTAAATTATTCATTATCAGGAACTTGAGTGAGTTAATAAAGTCTGTTGAATTCGATCTAATAATTGTGCTGCCGATAAGGAAGAAGGCAAAATTTTGGCCGATACTTCTTGCAGTAGAAAGTCGATCGCCTCTGATTCCGAATTTACAGCCGACCGATAATCCCAGACTAAAATCGGCAGTTTTACTGCCATTTGGCGCAAGTTCGACAGCGCCTGCAGCATAGCGGTTGATTCTGATGGGGCATCTCGCAAGCACAGCAAAACTAAGTCAACGCTTTGATATTGCAACTGCTGCAAAACTTCTGTCCAACAGGGAGCGATCGACCCTCGAAATCCTGCGGTGTGGATGTACTGGATCAAAGCTTGAAAGTTGGGAGTAGAAAACTGGGAATTGGGGAGGGGAATCTCGGCATTTGTCGATCGAGCGCAATGTTCCAATTCTTCCGTCGGGTTCCCCCCAGAAGAGGAGTGCAAATCGGGTAACGTCGAAATGTCGGCAAATAAAATGCTGGGCTTCCAACTCATGCCAGCAGCGACTTGAATCACTTGCCACAATGCACTGGCAACCAACCCGGTACCTGAAGTTTCACTGTCGTCGGGACTGCGGGTAGCCAAACAGGGAAATACCGACAATCCTTTGACTTGATTGGCCAGTTGCGTAGTAGTGGGTTCTAAAGTCACCAAGGGGAGAGAACCCAAATTTCGAGACCGACTTAACTGTTCGATAAAAGCTAAGGGGTTTTGCAGTTGACTTGTACCATCCAAGACGATCGCGTCGGGCCGCCAAATTCTTGCCACGAGTTCTGCTTGGTCGAGGTCGTCTGCTTCTAAAACCCGGCAGTAGTTGGGGTTGAGCAGTAAAGCGGAACCTTGAGAGGAACTGTTTTGCGGGCTGAGCCACAACACGGTTAAAGAACTCTTCACTTTGCCGCTACTAGAATTACGGCCGATCAAGTCTGCCAGCAGCCTCCGCAAAGCGGGTTCTTCCACCGGCAAGCTCAAAAAGCCTTCGGCTTTGTTGACACTGGCCCGTTCTTTTTCGCCTCTGGTGGCCGTGACGATCGCCGGAATCGATCGGGTATCCGGGTCACTCTTGAGCAGCGTCAGCACGTCCCAACCCGACAGCAGGGGCAGCAGCGGGTTGAGGAAAATCGCTTCGGGACTGAACCTGCGAGCTTTTTCCAGCGCTTCGGTGCCGGAACGGGCGACTATTACTTGGTAGCCCAAACCTGAGATGACGTTGGTTAAATCTTCGATATATTTGGGAACTGCTTCGACTATTAATACTAAGCGAGAGCGAGAATTGGCGATCGGAATCTGATATTGGGGTTTTAATAATTCTTCCTCAGTCGCTTCCTGTGCCGGGACTTCTTCACTCCTATTTCCCGGAGGATTTGGTGGCAGCAGCAGGGTAAATTGAGAGCCTTGGTTTTCGGAGGAAATAAACGAAACGTCTCCGCCGTGGAGCCGAGCTAGGCGTTGAGTTAGTACCAGTCCCAGTCCGGTTCCTTGAAAGCGCCTGGTGAGGGGGCTTTCTAGCTGTTGGAATTTCTGAAATATCAGGTGCTGTTTGTCGGCGGGGATGCCGATGCCAGTGTCCCAAACTGTGAATGCGATCCAGCCTTCCCAAACATTTACTTTCAATCCGATTTTGCCACCGAGTTCGGTGAATTTTAGGGCGTTGGAAAGGAGGTTGACGAGCATTTGCCGCAGTCGCAGTTCGTCGGCAATTAATTGGCTCAGTCCCGGTTCTATTTCGAGTGTAAATTCTATTTGGGCGGGGGGTTCTGCGTTTGCTGTACCGTCCGTTTGGCTCGCGCTGGGAGGGTTTTTTTCTTCTTGCTGTTGCAGTTGTTTTGCTTGTTCAAACGCTCTTTGGCAGGTTGATGCTATTTCGACTGCTTCGGGAATTAGTTCTAGCTGCCCGGTTTCCATCCGGGTCAAGTCTAATATATCGTTAACTATTATCATCAAATGCCGCCCGCTTTTATGGATTAGTTTGGCGTAGCGTGTTTGGCGATCGTTGAGTTCTCCGATCAATTTATCTTTGAGGAGGCTGGACAAACCGAGGACGGCGGTGAGCGGGGTTTTTAGTTCGTGGCTGATGCAGGATAAAAATTCGTCTTTTAGTCTGTTGAGGTGGATTAAATCTGCGTTTTTCGCTGCTAATTCTTTGGCGACTAAATGTTCTTCGGTGACATCTTGTCCCATTACTAAAATTAGCTTGTCTGAGAGTGGCTGTTTGACAAATTGCCAGATCCGTTCTTGACCTTTTTGTACGGGGCACTCGCAAATGTAGGTGTCTGGTTTGCCGGCCATAGGACACCAAGCTGCAGCGGTTAATGTTGAGGGGGAGGCGGCACCGTATAGGGGCAGCGGGCAACTGGTGGCTGCGGTTGAATCGCGCGCGGCGAAGCTATCCCGCAGGGAATCGTCCGATCGACTTGCTCCTACTAGGCTCCTGGACTCTTTGGTGATGGCCTCTAACTGCACGCTATTGTATTCGCTTGTTAAATGGCTTGGTTTGCGGGGCGAGTGTTTACCCAAATTTGCTGCTGGTTCTGGAACTGGTTCTGGGCCTGCTCCCAGCAAAATCCGCCACGCTGCGTTTTGGCTGACTATTTGTGCCGTAGGGGTTTGCAATCTCAGGGGCAGGGGCAGTTTTTCCAACAGTTCAACTAGGGAGTTCAGGTTTTCCGAAGGTTTCAATCCTGCTTCTAGAAAGCGCACTTGAGCGCCTAGGGCCGTGGCGATGGCTTCGGAAACCGGCCTTAATTCGATTTCTTTGACGGCTGTTGCCTGCTCTGGGAGGCTGCTGAGAGAGCTGCTGTTAAGTGCGGCGAATTGCAGCAGGCTCAGGCTGTCTAGCATTCCTAAAAATTGACCGCTGGCATCTGTGAGGGCGATCGGAGTGTGGGAGGGGGTGCCGGGGGTTTGGCGGTTTGGCCCGGCTGGGGTGTTCTGTTCCTCTGTTTGCAGGTACTCCCAGAATTCCCTGACGCTCATAGTGGCGGGTAGTGCCCTGACTGGTTCGATCGCGATCGAGCTTTCTGACAAAGGTTGCTGCCCGTCGTTTGTGCGATCGGCCGCGCGGGCCCAAAGGCTGCGGAGGTACACTAATCCCAGCGGCTGTAGCTGTTCGTTGACTACTGCGACTCGATCGCAGTTGCAGGATCTGAAAATTGACTGCAGCGATTCTAGCGCAGCCGTTTGGAGGCACAGCGGCACTGACTCGATAAAATTTTTGATACTGGGGGTGGTGACTGGCATAACAAACCTGAGAGTCTGCTCGCGAGAGCAGTAATATTTTTGATGCTCAATGTAGCTGCGAATTTCTGTATCTTATTTGTTTTATATCAGTTCGCTATCAGCCTCGGTATCCGCACCGAGACCGGGGAGTTCGATGCCTACACCTGATTTGAGGCGACTAGCAATTATTTTAAGGCTTAAGCTTAATTGCAGAAATCACGCTCCGGGTGCTTGACACAAAAACTACGGAGTACACTTTGATTCTTCTTCTGGTAGAAGCGCATCACTTATTTTGCGGTTAAGATTGGTTAAAATAAATATTGAGATGATTGTTAAAATGTTAAGTTTTTTGTAAAGGAGATATCAACTCTGAGCGATCCAGCACTTTCAGGCAACTTAGGTGGTACACCTACAGCTTTGCTTCCTCAACTGTCTATCGGTATTTTTGTCCGCTCTGAGGAAATCGCAGCCTCTGCGATCGAGCTTTTGAGAGGCGAACGCTATGCTTTAACGCACATTAAGTCGGCAGTGGAGCTTTTGGGGTTCCTTAAGCACAATTATCACCTTGATTGTTTGGTTTTGGAGGTGGATGGGGCTCTGCGCTCGCTTCTGGGCAAGCTGCAAGAACGATCGATCTTTTTGCCTGCTGTAATTTTTTCGCCTCACGCGCCGGTAGATAGCAGCCCCGAAGCACCATATTCAGATGGTTTTGAGGCCGCAGCCAGTACCGCCAACCAGAGTCAAGACGAAAGCTGTGATTTTTTTTATCACCCTGCTGAGGTGCAACTGGCAATCGATCGAGCGAGCGAAATAGCTGGCGGTATCGATCGGGCGATCGCACACTTTCTGAAACTTTCAACTCCGGTTCCGGTCAATTACCACTCCGTAACGGTCGATGCGACAGCCCAATTGACTGCTCAAAGTTTGCTCAGCCGACAGCAGCGGCGGCTGGCGGAAAAATTACGGGAGCGATTAGGATACTTAGGTGTGTATTATAAAAGAAATTCCCAGATTTTTTTGAGAAATCTGTCGGGACCTGAGAAGCAAAAGTTTTTGGAGCAACTCAAGTTAAGTTATCGCGACATCGTTTTGAATTATTTTTCTCAAGATGCTGCAGTAAACAATCAAATAGATGAATTTGTGAATTTGGCTTTTTTTGCTGACGTTCCCGTGACTCAAATTGTAGAAATTCACATGGAATTGATGGACGAGTTTGCTAAACAGCTAAAATTAGAGGGGCGCAGCGAGGAAATATTGCTGGATTACCGTTTGACCCTGATTGACGCGATCGCTCATATGTGCGAGATGTATCGGCGATCGATTCCAAAAGAAACATATCAAGGTAGAATGTAGAAGGGATTCGGCATAATTTAAAAAAGAAAAGGTAGAAGGTACAATCTAACAAAAAAGAAAGGAGCAGACCGACGATCGCACGAGGCAGCAATTATTATAAAATAACAAAGAACAGCGGATTTAAGACAAATAACAACTACAACTAACATCTGACAACTAATACTCAATATTTAAAAAAGTTCATGAGTCCTCTGAAAAAAACCTACGTTCTGAAGCTGTACGTTGCGGGGAATACTCCCAACTCAGTGCGAGCTTTGAAAACCCTAAAGGACATCCTAGAACAAGAATTTCAAGGCGTCTACGCGCTGAAAGTCATAGATGTTCTCAAAAATCCTCAGCTAGCAGAAGAGGACAAAATATTGGCAACCCCGACGCTGGCCAAAATCCTGCCGCCGCCGGTGCGAAAAATTATTGGCGATTTGTCCGATCGTGAGAAAGTTCTGATAGGATTAGATTTGCTCTATGAAGAACTTCGCGAAGAAGACCTGAATTCATAAGATAATCAGGTAAGAGTCAGTCGATTTTAGATTTGAGACTTCGGTTTGGCGGGAAACGTTCGGCGAGCGCGAGCGTCGAAGCGTCCAGTCGCGCTCTGTCGAACGATTTTAGATTTTAGATTTACTCCACAGATGAATCTGGGATGTTGAACAAAAGTCTAAAATTTTTATCTTTCCACGACTGGAGTACGTGGCACGGTATCGGTTTTTGGGCGGGGTCATTAGTCAGCAGTCAGCAGTCATTAGTTATTGAGCAAGAGCCAAAACTAAAAGCTGGGTACAAAGACTCATGATCGGCGGTTAATGAGTGACAACTAAAGAATACTGAGAGTTGACAAAAATCGACATGAATGAAATTAGTCAAACGGTTAAACGAGAAGGATTGGTAACGGCAGGAGTTGAAAAAATTCGCACGATGATTGAGGGTTTCGATGACATCAGTCACGGCGGAATGCCCATCGGCAGAACCACCCTAGTCAGCGGCACATCAGGAACAGGAAAAACTTTATTTGCCGTACAATTTCTCTATAATGGAATTACCCATTTTGACGAAGCGGGAGTTTTCGTAACTTTTGAAGAATCTCCGACAGATATTATTAAAAATGCTTGCAGTTTCGGTTGGGATCTGGCACATTTAATCGAGGAAGGCAAGCTATTTATTTTGGACGCTTCCCCCGATCCCGAAGGTCAAGATATCGTAGGAAATTTTGATTTATCAGCCTTAATCGAGCGAATTCAGTACGCCATTCGCAAGTACAAAGCCAAGCGGGTTTCAATAGATTCTGTTACCGCCGTATTTCAGCAGTACGATGCTGCATCGGTGGTGCGCCGAGAAATTTTTCGCTTAGTTGCCCGCCTCAAACAAGTCGGAGCAACTACAGTTATGACTACGGAACGGGTGGAAGAATACGGCCCGGTGGCTCGGTTTGGAGTGGAAGAGTTTGTGTCGGATAATGTGGTGATTGTTCGCAACGTATTGGAAGGAGAACGCCGCCGCCGCACCATCGAAATTTTGAAGTTGCGCGGTACAACTCACATGAAGGGCGAATATCCTTTTACTATGACTAATGACGGAATTAATATTTTCCCATTGGGGGCGATGCGATTAACTCAAAAGTCTTCAAACGTGCGGGTTTCTTCGGGCGATAAAACTCTCGATGAGATGTGCGGTGGCGGCTTCTTCAAAGACTCGATTATTTTGGCTACGGGTGCAACGGGAACCGGCAAAACGCTGTTGGTGAGCAAGTTCTTGCAGAATGCTTGTATGAACGGCAATCGGGCGCTGCTTTTTGCCTATGAAGAGTCGCGGGCTCAGTTGTTCCGCAATGCTTATTCTTGGGGCATTGATTTTGAGGAAATGGAACAGAAAGGAATGCTGAAGCTGCTGTGTACTTACCCGGAATCTGCCGGTTTGGAAGACCACTTGCAGACTATTAAATCAGAAATTGCGGAGTTCAAACCTTCTCGAATTGCTATAGACTCGCTGTCGGCCTTAGCTAGGGGTGTCAGCAATAATGCTTTCAGGCAATTTGTGATCGGAGTGACAGGTTTTGCGAAGCAGGAAGAAATAACCGGCTTTTTTACGAATACAAGCGACCAGTTTATGGGTTCTAATTCCATTACGGACTCCCATATTTCTACGATTACTGACACGATTATTATGCTGCAGTATGTAGAGATTCGAGGAGAAATGTCGCGGGCAATTAATGTGTTTAAGATGCGCGGTTCGTGGCACGACAAAGGAATTCGGGAATACACAATTACTGAAAGAGGCCCACAAATTAAAGATTCGTTCCGTGGTTACGAACGGATTATCAGCGGTTCTCCGACTCGGATTACGATTAATGAGAAGAGTGAGCTATCGCGGATTCTCCAGGGTGTGCAAGGTCAAGATGATGAGCATATTTGAGAGTTAGCAGTAATTCGTCGTTGTTAAAAGTAGGTTGGGTTGACCTAGGAAACCCAACCTATTTTTAATTTGAGGAGTTTGTGAACATTTATAGCAACCGCGACCATGTTTGGGAGGTTCTTAGGAATGAGAATTAAATAACTTCCACTCTTGAAAGTGGGATGGGCGTCCCGCCCGTCCAAAAAGGACGGGCGGGACG
>NZ_JAUBPT010000236.1:0-8741 GCF_036700905.1 Microcoleus sp. S13_C3
ACAGATTGACGGGTGGCGACGCACCTTACACGGGCTAGAAGATTGTGTGTACCACATCTACATGGAATATGCTGTAAGTTGACAGGCCTCGGACACGGCGCCGTGTCCCTACGGCGCTCGCCGTAGGCGTGTACTCAATTGAGAAACTCAGCAATTTTTCTAACTGCTGCTTCCAAAATTGCTGGCGACTCGACTAAGGCAAATCGCACGTAGCCTTCTCCTGATTTCCCGAAACCGGCACCGGGGGAAGCTGCGACTCCTGTACTCTGTACTAGCTGAGTGCAAAATTTCACGGAATCTTGGGCCCAAGGTTCCGGCAGTTTCGCCCAGACGTACATGGTGGCAGGGGGTACGGGTACTTGCCAGCCGATGCCCTGTAGCGCGTTTACAAAGGCATCCCGCCGTTTTCTGAAGGTTTCTACGCTGGTTCTGACGGTATCTTGAGGGCCCGTTAATGCGGAGATCGCTCCGTTTAAAATCCCTCGGTATTGGTTGAAGTCCACTGCGGCTTTTACCTGTCGCAGGGCTGCAATTAGTTCGGAATTGCCGATCGCATATCCGACTCGAAAACCTCCCATACTGTAGGATTTGGATAGTGTAAAAAACTCGATCGCCACACTCTTATCTCGATCCGCCTGAAAGATTGACGGCGCCATCAATTTTCGATATTCTTCCTCGTTACCAGAGGGCGGGCACGGGGGCACCGCCCCTACGGAATCGTCAAACACCAAATCCACATAAGGGAAATCGTGAACTAAAACCAGCCGATGTTCTCGACAAAAAGCCACAGCTTTCTCAAAAAAAGCAACCGGGGCGATCGCAGTTGTAGGATTGTGAGGATAGCTCAAAACCATCATCTTCGACTCAGCCAGCACTGCTGTCGGAATATCTTCAAATATCGGCAAAAACGCATTTTCTGCTAATATTGGCATCGGATAAATTTGACCGCCAGCCAAATGCACACCGCCCGCGTGGGAAGGATAGCCCGGATCGAGCAGCAAAGCAAAATCTCCAGGGTTGAGTACAGCTAAAGGCATATGCGCTGTGCCTTCTTGGGAACCAATTAACGGCAGCACTTCTGTTTCTGGATTGACTGCAATCCCAAATTTTTGCTCGTACCAAATGGCTGCTGCTTCCCGAAAATCTCTTGTGCCATTAAACAGCAAATAGCCGTGGGTGCTGGTGTCGGACAGAGAATGTGCGATCGCATCTGTAATATGAGCCGCCGCCGGCAAATCCGAAGAACCCAGAGACAAGTCAATCACATTTTGCCCCGCTGCTCTAGCTTGAGCTTTTGCCCGATCCATATCGGCAAATACATTAAATTGCAGTGGTTCTAAACGTTTAGCAAATTGCATATTTTCTATAGTTTTGTGGAATTTTAAGGAATATTTTTATCTGAGCTAAATTATTTTTTATAGGGCTTTTTTATTGACTTTGGGATTTTTTTTAGTAACCGCAGAGAGCGCAGAGGGCGCAGAGCCAGAGAGGAATATGGAGGATAAAAGAGAGATGTTAAAAAAATATTTGCGATTTCTATAGTTGTAAGCTGTTGTTCATTTAAATTGCATATTTCGAGTCCCGATCAACAATCGTCAAATCCTCTCCCCCTCTCCTCTTCTCCCCCTCTCCCTCTCTAATACCATAGGCAATCTAGATGCAACACAGCTTAAGTTGGGAGTTGGAAACTCCCGAATCATTTCCAAACTTTATAAGTGAGCGTCGAGCAAACCGACCAAAGTTTGTTTAGTAATAGCTCCCTCGTGAGAAAGCACTACTTCGGCATTTTTAAACAGCCTGAGAGCTGGGACTCCTTCTACTTTATACTGCTTGACAGTATTAGGATTGGGGTCAATTTCCATTTTAACCACTTTCAGTCGATCGCTGTAGTTGGCCGCCACCCAGTCTACCGAAGGCGCGATCAGTTTGCAAGGCCCGCACCAACTAGCCCAAAAATAGGCAAGCACTGGTTGCTCTGCTTTCAGGACTTCTGTTTCAAATTTTTCGTCGTTAATGACAATTACACTGTTGCTCATGGTTCTGCGATTATTTTTTCTATTTATTTCTAAAGCACCGGCTGGCGTGAAACTTGCACCAACTTAGAAGACAGGCCCAAAAAACTGTTACTAATTTTAAAACATTCTGCGAATTATTGAGTAGAAACTAAGGACTCGCGACTGATGGCTAATTCTGTATGGCGTTTAATTCCACTGTTGTCGGCGTCTGGTAGGGTGCAGATGGCGATCGACCAATGGCTACTGGAACAGCATCTAGCGGGCAAACATCCGCCAACTCTGCGATTTTACACTTGGCAACCGACGGCGATTTCCTTGGGCTACCACCAGCGCAGGTGGCCGGAGTTTTGGCAGCAGTTGTCTTGGCAGGGAATGCCTCTGGAGTTGGTGAGGAGGCCCAGCGGCGGGCGCGCCGTGCTGCATCAAGGGGATTTAACTTATGCAGTTGTGGCGTCGGGGTTTGCCAGCAGCCGTATGAAAGCTTATCAGACTATTTGCGAGTTTTTGATTGAGGGTTGGAGGGCGATGGGTTTGGATTTGCAATACGGGGAAGCTGGAAGGGGTTATATTCACAATCCGAATTGTTTTGGTACTGCGACGGGTGCGGATTTAGTTACCGCTGATGGTTGCAAGTTAATTGGTAGCGCGCAATTGCGACGGGGTGATGCTATTTTGCAGCACGGTTCGATGCGTTTGCAGCCGGATGTTAAATTATTTTCTCAAGTGTTTGGGGAGGAATTAATTCCTGTGCAATTACCTCTATCTGAAGGGGGAGATGATTTTATTGCCACTGTAATTGATGTTTTGAGTGCGGCGGCTTGTCGCTGTTTTGAGATTGATTTGAAAGTGCAGCCACTTTCGGATCTGGAATGGCAGGATATTTTGGAATTAACAAGTAATAAGCTGTTTCACATTTAACCTCCATATTTGGGGGCGGGGTTTACTGCCACCTTTTCGGAACAGCCAAGATGGCCGTTCCACAAGAGCTTTCTGGGATAATTATTGTGGGGTATACCACCTTTTGGGAACAGCCAAGATGGCCGTTCCACAAGAGATTTTTGGAATAATTATTGTGGGGGATGTCAAAAAGTCGGCCGCCTTTTGGGAACAGCCAAGATGGCCGTTCCACAAGAAAGAATTTTTATTGTAGAACAGCCATCTTGGCTGTTACTGATACAAGTTAAAAACTTGTACACTTGTTTTTATTAACAGTCTTCTGGCCCGTTGATCTAACGCCACCAAAAAAGTTAAATTTATATGCAGTACAGCTTATGGCTGTGGCTGAGTTTGAACGATCGGCTCTTTGGCAATTTGGCCCAATTTCACAGAATCCAGCAAGCTTTCCCAATCAGCAGTTAATTCTGCATCATTAGGATTAGCGCGGCGAGCCGCAGCTAGGGTGCTGAGGGCATCTTGCCAAATCCCATTTTCAGCATAAATAACGGTTTTCTGGCGCGGATCTGCCTGCTCTAATTGACTGCGGATATCTGCACTGAGTTCAACTCGCCGTACAGTACCGCTTTCGATCTGATCGCTCGATCGGTCTTGAGCGTCGCAAATCACTGTCAAATTCCAAGTGTAACTTTTGCCTACTTCTAAGGGCGGCACATTTTTGTCAGCAGGGATACTAACGCCGATCACTCCTGATAAATTGCTAATTGTGACATCCTGTTTATAAATCTGGTTGCCGCTTGGATCTTGTAGGATAAATTCGGCTGATTGCGCCTCTGTTTGAGGCAAGTAGAAAAAGAACGTTGGATAGTCCGAAACAGTCCGTCCGATCTTATTTTTAGGCATTAAGGTTGTGAGACCTAGCTGACTAATGCTCGCGCAGCCACCGCGTACAGGGCGTCTCAGTTGAGTGGGGGGCCGATCGTCTATATCTTCACGGGGCTGAATGAAGCGTGGCCCTCCCGATTCAGTGGATGGCTTGCCATCTGTGCTTGGAGTCGGCAAACCGAAGCGCGGCCCTCCCGGATCAGTGCCTGGCTGGCCCACGTTCTTGGGAATCGGCAGTCCCACAACTGCTAATTGGGAAGCATCAAGTGTTGCTATCAATACTATTGAGCCAACTGATATCAGATTGATGAGAAACTTAGTATTTTTTTTCATATTAACTCCATGAATTTTTAGGGAGAGATTCTCTGTTTTTATTTCTTTTTCCTTCCCAATATCCGGTAGACATTAACTTTTTGTTCCCGGCCTCTTAACGGTAAAGCTCCCCAAGATTCTACTTCAAATTTGTCGGCCAGATGCAGAAAGGTTTCTTCTGCAATCAATATCCGGCAAGTGTCCTCTTGCCGATCCTTTTCGCAGCTTTCGAGCCGAGAGGCAATATTTACGCTGTCGCCGATCACTCCATATTCTAAACGGGTTGAGCCTCCCAGACTACCCACCATAACAGGCCCTGTAAAGATGCCTACTCGCATTTTTGCGGCCGGTAAACCGCGTGTGAGCCAATTTTGATTCATTTGTGGCAAGCGGGAACTGATGGCTAGAGCGCAAGATACGGCGAGGCGAGCATCTTCTGCAATTTCTTCTGCAGTGGTGCGGGGAATGGGTACGCCAAATACTGCCAGCATTCCATCTCCGGTAAATTTATTAATCACGCCTTGATGTGCTTGGACTTCTTGGGCCATTGCTGATAAATACTCATTTAACCAACTCATTACTACTTCTGGCGGTAGTTTTTCGGAGATGGTACTAAAACCTTGCAAGTCGGTGAGGATGATGGTAGCAGTAACTTTTTGCCCTGGCAATAACCCTGATTCGAGCAGATGGACGCGTTCTTTCCACAAGGCATTTGCGATCGCGGGTGAAGTTTGTTGCCCTAATAATTTCATCACAATCCCTTGCTGTTGCCTCGACTGCTCGTATTTATAGGTGACTGCGACTCCTGCGGTGATTAAAAGTGCCAGGGTAGGGGAAATTAGAGGTATCCAACCCTGTTGCATGAAGAGGAAAAAGGTGAATCCGAATAATGAGCCGCAAGCTGCGATCGCGATCACGATCAAATTCAGCGATTTTTCTAGGCGCCAAGTTAAACAGCCGCCGACTGCGCCCCAAACAGCTATCCAGAGAATTTCTTGCCATTCGTCCCAATACCAAAATAGCCCTTGGCCGTCTAAAACTGCACTGAGAATTTGGCTGGTGGCCGTGGCGTGAATTAATACCCCAGGAATCAGGCGGTTTCCGCTGGCATTAGCACTGTAAGGGCTGGAAAATAAATCTCTGACAGTTCGGGCTGTAACGCCTATTAACACTATTTTACCCTTCACCAATTTAGGATCAAGTTTTCGATCCAAAACTTGAGTTAGTGTCACGGTTTTTGCTATATTTTCAGCAGATCGGTAATTGAGTAAGACTTGATAGCCTTGGGCATTAATTTTTTGATAACCTCCTGAGTTCGAGCGCAATTTAGAAAATACTGTTTTATCAGCCTGAATTTCTTGTTTTTCTGTCAATTTAGAATCTATTTTTTTGCTATCCAAATAGGCAAAAGCTAGCCGCATTGAAAATGAAGCCAGTGTCGTTTTACCATCGTCAGCAAACATCAAATTACGACGCACTCTACCATCGGGATCGAGGACTAAATCGTTAAACCCTATCCGATTTTCTGGTATATTGGGAGGTGGCGGAGCTCGATCGTACTCTGAGTTGCCGATGAAGGTAATGGGAAATACTTTGGGGTTTTGCCATTGAGTTACTAATTCTGCATTCCCCGGTTCGTAGGGAGTCGCGCGAATTATATCTATGCCAATAGCTAGGGGCTCAAAACGCGCTACTTCGGCGATCGCTTTTGCTAAAACGCGATCGGAAATTGGCCATTTTTGAAGAGTATTAATGTCCTGATCGGTGATTTTTACTATCAGCAACCTGGGGTCAGGGCCCTGATCGGGCCGCAACTGCACCATGAGGTCGTAAGCATTTAATTCTAGTGGCTGCATCCCGCCTAAATGCCGCACTCCCAATAGAGTTCCCGTCACGACTATCCAGATAATAGCAAGAGGTTGCAAGTCAGTGTAGGAGAAGAAATAAGTTAATTTTTTCCAACGTATCTCCGCCAATTTATGATAAATTCTATTAAAGAATTTGGGCATAAAATTTTTTGCTTCAACCCTCATTGACAAAGTTTGCTACATCTTAACTGATCGCTGATGCCCCTTACCGATGCCCAATTTCTAGTTTTCTTGTGCGGTTTTGGCGATCGCACTTAACTGCAATCCTTGAGGATAGGTGTTTTCTTCTTTGCTGCGCTTGATGTCGGCCATTGAAATCTGGGGTTTGAGGTATTTTGCTAAAACTTTAACCACGTCGCCCCGATCGATCGTCCCCGCTACTGAACCAATCGGCGAGAGGACGATGATACGGGGGAGTTGACGGGCTTCCATGCTGTTAATTACTTCTGCGAGGGATGCTTTTTCGGAGACTGTGGGGGTTTTCCCCAGGGGTTTCAAAATGTTGTGCAAAGTCTGAACTTGCCATTGACTGCGTTCTGTGAAGCGGATATCGTCGATCGACACTAAGCCCAAATCCCGGCCGTTGGTCGCAGCAATGTAAAATGGAAACGGATTGACTTCTAACAAATAGCGATCGGCAAATTCTCGCAGAGTCAAATCTGCATCTACAACTCGAAACTCGCGGCTCATCGCATCGCTGGCTTTAATTTTGAGTAGGGCTTCTTGCAGCGAAGTAACTTGGCTATAAGCACTGGCATTGCGAATGCCAAACCAGCCGATCAGCGCAATCCACAAGCCGCCGTACTCGCGCGCTAAAAAGCATAAACTCAGACCCAAAGCAACAGCCAGCCAACCTAAAACTTGTCCTGTTTTTGCCGCCCAGCGAACGCCGGCAAATCGAGAGCCGGTGATTTTCCAAATTGCTGCTTTTAAAACTTGTCCTCCATCCAAAGGCAGACCGGGAATTAAGTTAAATAATCCCAAAACGAGATTGATTAGTGCTACCCTTTCGGTGACAATTGCGAGCAAACTTCTCGGGGGAAGAACTTGAGAACCCAAACCTAGGATTAAAAACAGGGCAAAGCTGACTAGAGGGCCGGCAATAGCTACTTGAAAAGCTTGACCGGGAGTTTTTGATTCCGAGTCGATCGAAGCTACTCCGCCAAATAAGAATAAGGTAATAGAATTAACTTTAATGCCTTGCGATATCGCCGCCAAGCTGTGTCCGAGTTCGTGCAAGAGCACGGAAGCAAACAGGAGCAGAGCTATTGCTAACCCCGCACTCCAGGAGAGCGCAGGCCCCCACAGGCGGTAACTGCTGGCGTATTCGCGGGTTGCTAAGGCTAAAATTATAAACCACGAATAATCTATAACTAGGGGGATGCCAAATAAAGAGCCGATTCGCCAACCTGTCTGCATGAAGTTTCCTGGGAAAGGAGAGCAAGAAAGAGTTTCTATTATATCTTTTCTATCCCCTTGCCTTTGCCTTTCCCCTGATTTTTACAGAACTCCGGCGTTACCCAAGCCCAAGATTACTCCGGCTCCGAGCAAGTGGCCGAAGCTGGCTGTTGCCAGCAATTCTGGTACGCCGAAGCCTTTGAACATTCCAGGGAGTGCAACGGGTAAAGCTGGGCCCTTGCCTCGGTTTTGCTTGGAGATGCCGTAGTAGCCGATCGTGATCGCCAGCAAATTGCATAAAATCATTGTCAGTCCTACCAGTGGCGACCACTCCGGTGTTGAGGGAGCGGTAGATTGTACGGCTAACAGCAAAGATGAGGTGATCATGTTCTTATCTCCTGATTTCACAGATAAATTGATTTCCCAGATTATAAAAAGCGGTTTGCATTAAACTAAGATTTGTTTTAATAGTTAACAATTCGTTGATATTTTGATACAAATGCGGAAGCGAGGAGTCGGAGTGCGGGTTAAAATTTGCGGAATCACTAAATTAGACCAAGGAATTGCGATCGCCCGCTTGGGAGCCCAGGCTTTGGGGTTTATCTGTGTGCCGGCTTCCCCCCGCTATGTCAGCCCAGAAACAATTCGCCTGATTGTCGAGCAGTTGCCGGCAAATGTCGATCGCATCGGCGTTTTTGCCAACACCACAATAGAAAATATCTGTCAAGTAGCCGCAGACTCAAATTTAAGCGGGGTGCAGTTGCATGGAGATGAAACAGCGGAATATTGCGATCGACTGCGGGAGTTGTTGCCGAGAATTGAAATTATCAAAGCCCTGAGAGTTAAGACTCCTGAAACTTTAGCCACCGCTGCTGTTTATGCTGTTCGTGTCGATACTTTACTGCTGGATGCTTACCATCCACAGCAATTGGGCGGTACTGGTAAAACGATCGACTGGATGATGTTATCAGAGTTTAGACCGCAGTGTCCTTGGCTGCTGGCGGGCGGTTTAACACCCGATAATATTTTAAATGCAATTGATAGTGCGATCGGCAATAACTTCAGCGGTGTTGACCTTTCCAGCGGCGTAGAAATAGCGCCGGGAGATAAAGATTTGACCAAAGTTACTCAGTTGTTTGCTAATTTAAGTCAACTTGCTCATCATTGATAAATTGGCAATAGCAAATTCGCGCTTTTTATGCGATTTATTCTTTAGTCAGCGTGGGCGAAGCCTGCCTTATACAAGGCAGACTTCGTTTCTACAGTAGCGGTTTCAACCGCAGTTTATGCCGTTTAGGATCGCGAATTAAATAACTTACAATTTTAATTGTTATTGTGGGATGGGCGTCCCGCCCGTCCTTTTTGGACG
>NZ_JAUBPT010000237.1:0-8711 GCF_036700905.1 Microcoleus sp. S13_C3
AGAAATTGGAGTTTTGAGGCAGGAGGCAGGAGGCAGGAGGCAGGAGGCAGGAGGCAGAAGGAAAGAGGAAGAAGGAAGGAGCCAGAAGAAGGGAGGAGCCAGAAAAAGTATTTTTACAAATATGAGATGCTCCCATTTTTTCAATGGACTCTCTAAGCGCCATAACCAATAATTAATGTTGCATCTTCAATTTAATTTATATAGTGCCTCACCAACAGCTTTCAAATATTAATTAACCCTGCCGATAACCTAGAGTATAACCCTTAATTATACCGCAACTGCGGTATAACATTTTATACCAGGTGTCAACTACTGCAAACTACCGCAAGATTACCCGATCGCCCATCCTGTATATCGCCGCAAATGCAGCGCCACCCCCAACCCGCAAATCTCCCTTGCAGAAAGTACCACAAATGTGATACGGTTGAAGCTTGTGTCCAAATAACACCAGTTCATGCCAAAACTCAAAACTCGCAAAGCAGCCGCAAAGCGCTTTAGAGCGACCGGCAGCGGTAAAATTGTGCGCCGTAAAGCTTACAAAAGCCACTTGCTACAGCACAAAAGTTCAGCTCGCAAAAGCCGTCTATCTAAGCTGGTCGTCATCGACGAGACCAACGACGCTAACGTGCGGTTAATGCTTCCATACTTGTAAAGTTTAACGGAAATTAAAGATGACACGGGTAAAACGCGGTAATGTCGCCAGAGCGCGCCGCAAAAAAATTCTCAAATTAGCCAAGGGTTTCCGAGGCGCACAGTCGAAACAGTTCCGCACAGCTAACCAACGGGTGATGCAGGCCCTGCGTAACGGTTATCGCGATCGCAAAAAACGCAAACGCGATTTCCGCCGCCTGTGGATTGCTCGGATCAATGCCGCATCGCGCCAGCACGGCACGAGCTACAGCAGACTGATCGGCAACATGAAGAAAGCCAACATCGAAATCAACCGCAAAATGTTGGCACAAATGGCGATCATTGACCCGGCAACATTCGGTAAAGTCGTGGAAATGGCTAATCGAGCCGGAGTCTGAAAGTTAGCTTGATTTTCAGAATGCACAAAGCAGAAGTAAGAAAGATTTAACTGTCTGCCAGAGAAGGAAAACTCCTGATGAATTTAGGAGGTTGAGACCAAGTTTCCTTCTTTGTTCTTACTTCTGGATTTTTGCTTTTTCAGAAATCGCGATCGGGCCGGTCGATCGCTATTTCCTTGTTTTTTATACAGTTGCAGAGGCAAATCTCAGAGATTGCTAGCGCCTTAAAATAAATAAAACCTTCCACAGACCTACCTAAATTTAAGAAAAACATGGATAGTAATTTACTGATTGTTTACCTGACAGTCCTGCTCGCTATACTCGGCAGCACTTCCTGGTTTGTGGTGCGCCAGATTCTCAAAACTCGCAAGCTGGAAATGTCTCTGGAACGCTTAGAAAATAAGCTGACGGTAGAAAAAGGAACAGCACAGGAATACTACGAATTAGGAAGTATATATCTAGATAAGAAGCTTTACTCCCAGGCGATCGTACTGTTTCAAAAAGCCCTGAAAGCCAAAGACTTAGAAGGCGAAGAAAATCAAGCTGTTATTTACAACGCCCTCGGTTTTGCACACTTCGGCCAAGAACAGTACGACATCGCGATCCGCCAGTACAAAGAAGCCCTGAAGTTGCAGCCAGAATACGTTACCTGTCTCAACAACCTGGGTCACGCCTACGAGCGCAAGAAATTAACAGCTCAAGCCTTGGAAATGTACGAACAAGCTCTCGCCTGCGATCCAGACAATACCACGGCCAAACAGCGAGTAGAGTCCCTTCGGAAGCGTTTGGTAATCTATAATTGAGCGCCCCTGTTAGGAGCAATAGAGATCCCGCAAACCTGGTTTCATTCAGAAACCGGGTTTTTTCTTCACATAGTCCAAGATACTCAACTATCCAACACATTAATGCGTTAGTTTTTAAGAACAGGAATTCCAAGTGAAGCTCGATCACACACCGTCCCAGCACTTTAAATTACTGTCAAGATAAAAGCAGTACCTGCAACGCCGGTCAGTCCTAAACAATAGAAGGAGGAGAACGTAGTGACATCAATTCTCGTTGTCGAAGATTCGTGGTTGACTCGCAAGGTAATCTGCAAAATCCTGCGAGCTGAAGGATACGAGACTTGGGAAGCATCCAGCGGCCCAGAAGCTCTAGAACTGCTCGGTACTAAAACCCCAAACTGTATGCTCTTAGATCTGCTGATGCCGGAAATGGAAGGTCGGGAAGTCCTGCAAGCCATGCGCGATCGAGGATATAAAATTCCAGTGATCGTAATTACCGCAGACATCCAAGCAACCACCCGCTCCGAGTGCATGGAACTCGGAGCCCTGGCAGTCATTCACAAAATGCCCAACTCAGATGAACTAACCGGGTGGATCAAAAAAGCTCTGAGTGTCAGCGAGGAGAGCACCCAATGAAATTAAGCACTCGACAGCTCGATGCTTTGCAGGAACTCGTCAACATCGGGATCGGTCAAGCCGCAGGGGTTTTGAACGACATGATCGACTCCCCGATTCGCTTGCAAATCCCCTACCTTCAAATCCTGACTCCCATTGACGTGGAAGAAGAGTTAGAGCAACACCTCAACGGCGAGCAAATCGCCGCTGTCCAGCTCAAATTCACAGGCTCCTTTGGAGGCATTGCCCAGCTAGTCTTTCCCACCAACAGCGCTGCCCTGCTGGTGACAATGCTTACAGGGGAAGAAGCTGGAACTCAGGATCTCGATTCAGTCAAAATTGGTACGCTAAGTGAAGTGGGGAATATTGTAATTAATGGGGTCATGGGTGCAATCAGCAACGTACTTCAGCAGCGCCTGAACTACTCAATTCCCACTTATAGCGAAGGGACGATTGCTAGTTTGCTGATATCTGGCGGTTTAGCTACTGATACAGTTGTTTTATTAGCCCAGACCAGTTTCATGATTGAAAGGCTTCACATTGAAGGAGATATCATTCTTATTTTCAATGTTAATTCCTTTGACACCTTGTTGACTGCTATCAATCAACTTGCCGGGGGTCTATGATTGAGGAGAGCAAAAGTATTAAGGAAAAGTTTGGGGTTCTCGACAGCGTACCAGTCGGCGCCTGCTTGCTGCAAGATGATTTTGTGGTGCTGTTTTGGAACACTTGTCTGGAAGAGTGGACTAAAATTCCCCGCAGCCAAATATTGGGAACAAAGATCACAACCCATTTTCCTCACCTGAGTCAGTTAAAGTACGCCACTCGCTTCAAGCAAATCTTTGCAGGAGGCCCGCCAACAATTTTTTCTTCTCAAATTCACAAACACCTGATTCCGGCAACTTGGCAAGACGGCCAGCAGCGAATTCAGCAAACTACTGTGACTGCTGTGCCGGCCCTAGAGGCTGGCATTGAAGAACAGGAGATTAGAGACTGGGTTCTCCATACTCTTGAGTTGGAATCAGAGGGTAGTGTCGGAGTCTGCTCATCAAGAAGTGCTTTTGTGTCTAGGGAATCTCCACCCCCAGTTTCGTCATCAATATGGCCGGGGGTCAATGCTCCATCATTCTACGCGCTGCTGGTGATTCAAGACGTGACCGACCTCACCCATCGCATCCAAGCTTACCGCACAATGCGGGATCAAGCTGTGGAAGAAGTGCAAGTGCGTCAGCGGGTGGAGGAAGAATTGCGATCGAGCCAGCATTTCATCCAGCAAATTGCTGACGCGGCGCCTTATTTGCTCTACATCTACGATTTGACCGAACGGCGCAACGTCTACGTCAACGGTCAAGCTTCTAAATTGCTGGGCTACACTCCCCAAGAAATTTTACAGATGCAAACTGCTTTGTACTCCAGTTTGGTGTACCCAGAAGATTTGCCGAGGCTCAAAGCCCACCAGAAAAAATTTCCCTCGACTCAAGACGGGCATATTTTGGAGTTGGAGTATCGGCTCAAACATCGATCGGGCGAATGGCGCTGGTTTCGCTGCCGCGACCAAGTTTTCGCCCGCACAGCCGACGGCTGCCCCAAACAAATTTTCGGCACCGCTCAAGATATCACTGAGTACAAACGGGCACAAGAGGCGCTGCGCCAGCAGAACGAACGAGAACTGCTGATGGCGACGATTACTCAGCATATCCGCCAGTCTCTGGATTTGCGTGAAGTGCTCAGCACGACAGTGACAGAAGTGCGTCAGTTCCTTCAGGCCGATCGAGTGATGATCGTCCGCTTCAACCCCTGTACGGGCAGTGTCTGCGCCACCCCGGCGACGGGGGCGGTAACAGTGGAATCTGTAGCTGCCAACTGCAAGCCGATGTTGGGGGAAACCCTGGAAAAGTTCTGTTTTGACCAGTTCTATCTCGAAGCGTACCAACATCGAGCGATCCGACCGATCGCCGATGTTTTGGCCGCGAATTTGCCGCAATATCAAATTGACTTGCTCGCACAATTCGCGGTGAGAGCTTATTTGGTTGTGCCTTTAGTGCAAGGAGAAGAGTTGTGGGGGCTGCTGATGGCCCACCAGTGCAGTCCCCGGCAGTGGATGCAGTTGGAAGTAGAGTTGCTGTCTTCTCTGGCTACCCAGTTGGCGATCGCCATCAAGCAAGCAGAACTCTACCAGCAGTTGCAAGCGGCCAACCTCAAGTTAGAGCGCTTGGCAACTTTAGACGAACTCACACAGCTAGCAAACCGCCGCCGGTTCGATCAGTATTTAGAAATGGAGTGGCGCAGACAAGCCAGGGAACAAACGCCTCTGTCCCTGATTCTCTGCGATATTGATTCTTTTAAAAGTTACAACGATACCTACGGACACCCAGGGGGAGACGAATGTTTGCGGCAAGTCGCGGGGGCGATCGGCAATGCAATCAATCGCCCCGCCGATTTAGTAGCTCGCTACGGAGGCGAAGAATTTGCCGTTATTTTGCCAAATACCGCGATTCAAGGCGCAGTGATCGTAGCTGAACACATACAGCTCACAATCGCAGCTTTGCAGCTTCCGCACGCTGGTTCTCAGGTGAGCGAGTACGTCACTCTCAGCCTGGGCGTAGCGAGTATTGTTCCTGCATCTGAATCGGGAGCCGAAATTCTGATTGCTGCAGCCGACCAAGCGCTTTATCAAGCTAAACGACTTGGGCGCGATCGTATCCAACTTTACCAGCCCGATCCTGCTGGCAAGCCGAATGGTACAGGCACTTCGATACTTCCTGTAGATTTTTCTCTACCTAACACTAATTTACCCTCTCCCACCAGCGCTTGACGAATTGCCATATTTGTTGATTCCGAGTAGTTATACCACTCCGAAAAAAAAATTCCACTGTAATCCCGCGATCCAAACCCTGATCTCCCTCTTCTGTCACTCTGCGGATTAAAGAAGTAAGAAATAAGCCAGCTCATCCAGATAAATAAAAGGGTTGGAATTGATTTATTGGATCAATTAAATCGTTGAACCCAATAAATAAATTAGGATTTGGGAATATTTGTAATGAAGGATAAATCAACCAAAATATAAGGATGGGTTGGATAAGCTGTTGTGCATTTAAACTGTGATACAACACTCCCCGTTTTTTGTGATTTTTCGTCCCCATTTAATTATTAACTCTCCTTCATTTAAGAGGCGATTTAATAAATACTCTAGGTCTTCAATTGATGTAAAAAGTCCATTAGCAATATATTTTTTATCGAAGACCACCCCAATTAAATTAAGTTCTAGTGGGGACTCGATTCGGGAAGTAATTATCAATTAATATCAAATCCGTTAGCATCGGAATAGTAAATTCGAGTTCACTGTTGACGGTTGACAGTGAACAGTGAACAGTCAACCTTCAACCGTCAACATTATTCCGGTGTAACCGGAAATGATATAAGATTAGGTATTTCTGTTTCATTTTTTTGAGGTACTCTTCTTTTTTATAAAAACTGGCCTGTCACCACAACTCCAGAATAATTAACCTTCTTTCTGACATCGGTTACATCATAAGAAAGCGAATCCGTTGCCGAACTTCCTTCTTCAACATCTGCTAGATCATTGAGGGTTGCAGGTTCGGGATGCTAAAATCAAGCCGTACCATTTATCTATTGGTATTTGCTTTCCGATCCTAAATCCTAAGTTTTCAATAATTTGTCGGGTTTCCGCGTGAGTGTGACCAGACCACAAGTGATATTCTAAAGAAAGGTTTTGCACAAGTTGCCAAGTATCTCGATCTTCAAATAACAGCCATTCTGCACCTTCGCAGTCTACTTTGGCTAAATCGACGCTACCACCGATTCGCTCGATCGCCCTGCGAAATGATATCATTGGTATTTCGCCACTTTCGCTAACTGTCGATCGGGTTTTTCCCGAAACTTCGCGAATGTCGAGGACGACTTTACCATCTCGGCCTCCTACTGCTTCCATAAAATATGTAAAATTTGCGATTTGAGATTGATGTTTAAGGTAATTTTCTAGGTAGGGATTAGGTTCGTAGGCGTGAATTACGGCCTGGGGAAACCTGTTCCTCGCAGCAATCGGAAATAAGCCGACATTGGCTCCAATATCAATAATTGTCATCAGCGATTCAGATAATTGCTCGACTCCGTAGCAGTCGTCTAAAAGCACTTCTATAAATTCTCCGTCCATGCCTTTCTCTGAAGGCACGTTTACTTGATGCACTTTTCCTTGCACAATCAATTGTTCGGGCAATTGAAAGTTAGCAACTCTGTTAAATTTAATCCCTAACTTTTTGGCTCGAATTTGGCGCTGCACGAGTTGCTGAATTTTATGGACAAGCATAGGGAGAGATTGAGATGTGTTTTAATTTACAAATAAACTTAGATGATGGAAAGGTCTCTAGGTTAATTCACATTTTGCACGGCTTTTAAATTGAGTTTATGTCTTCAAATTTAACCTGAAGCCGAGAGTTTTAGTCAACAAATCCGGCTGATTACGAGTTGGTTGAAAAGGTGCTATATCTCATTACAGAGAGTTAGTTTTTTGTTCATAAGAAGAGTAAATTGAGAGTAAATATGCTTTAATATATGTCAAAATGCGCTTCAAAACACGGAATTGAAAAATGTTAGAGTTCGATGGACGGCTCCCAACAATTGAAGAGTTAGCTAAAGCGCCGAAATCCCCACACTATACCTGTAATCAGGTTAGTGTGGGATGAATAGGCCCGTCAAGGTAGGTACGGAGTTGACCAATTAATTTTCTTCGTCACAGATCAATTTATCAACAAATTCTCTGAGACGTTCAGGCCAGTCGGGAACAGCCTTAAGTTTCTCTTTTTGTCCTTCGTAACCTTTAAATCCGATCGTTTCCTTGTCTAGAGGGCGTTTGAGCCGTTTCTTGGCGCCGAATGTATTATTTTTCTGGAATGGCATTGACACGCGGGTTGACAGTAAGTTAACTTACATATAGCATAATCAACAAAGTCTAGGGAATGAGAACCTCTTACCAGTATCGATTACGTCCAACAAAGTTACAAGCCATTGAGATTGACAGATGGCTGTCAATGATGTGTAGCCAGTATAACTATTTGTTGGCGGATAGGTTTAACTGGTATGAGCAAAACCGTTCTCCCGTCAATGCTTGTCAAGAAAGTTTGCCACTTACCCCAACTGCGGGACAATCCAGATTACTATAGTCAGAAGAAGACCTTACCTCAACTCAAAAAAACTCATCCTTGGTATGCCGAGATTTACTCTCAAGTTCTTCAAGATGTAGTTAAGCGAGTTAAGGTAACTTTTGATCGTTTCCTAAAAGGTGATAGCAACGGAAAGCGTAGCGGTAGACCTCGATTCAAACCACGCAGTCGTTACCGCACATTCACTTATCCTCAAGTTAAAAACGGCTGCTTGCAGAATAACTTAATCAACTTGCCGATGCTCGGAAAAGTTAAAGTTGTTTTACACCGTGACCTACCTGATGGATTCAAAATCAAAACCGTTTCTATCACCAAAAAAGCTGATGGGTACTATCTTACGCTCTCCCTAGAAGATTCAACAGTCCCTGAAATCAAGGCTGATTTTAATCCAAACAAGATTACTGGAATTGATGTTGGGCTGAAGGAATTTTTGACAACCTCAGAGGGCGAGACTGTTGCAATCCCTCAACATTACCGCAAAACCCAAAAACGCCTACGAACTATCCAGAAGCGAGTCTCACGCCGCAAAAAAGGCAGCAACCGGAGGCAGAAAGCAGTTAAGCAATTGGGGAAGTGTCACAAAAAAATAGCGGACAAGCGTAAAGACTTTCATTTCAAGACTGCTAACGCTCTATTGCAGAAATATGATGTTATTGCGGTTGAAGGCTTGAATGTCAAGGGACTTGCCCGCACAAGATTAGCTAAATCTGTGTTGGATGCTGGGTGGTCAAACTTCCTGTCGATACTAACAAATAAAGCCGTAAATGCTGGTTTATTGGTAGTCCTAGTAAGTGCCTATAACACTTCACAAGATTGTTCGAGTTGCGGCGAAAAAGTACCGAAAAAGCTGCATGAAAGATGGCACGATTGCTCCCATTGCGGGTGTGGTCTTGACCGTGATCATAATGCAGCAATCAATATAAAGAATAGAGCGGTGGGTCATCCCGTTCTTAAAGCTCAGTTAATGTCCGAAGCAATAGCTGGAGTCTCTGAGAAGCCTACATCAATGGTGACAGCTTGTGTTGGTGTAGGAGCTAGTCCCTAGGTAGCGAATAAATAGACAAAATGATACACTTATAGACAAATATGCGGTGTACCATTGTGTT
>NZ_JAUBPT010000238.1:0-2648 GCF_036700905.1 Microcoleus sp. S13_C3
ACCAATCGAGTTTTTGGTTGACTCATGCCTGAAATGACGTATTTTGGCGTTTCAACCCGGTTGCTGCGTCAGTTCTATTTGACCGATAGCGCGATCGAAAGTTTTGACACTCTCCGGCGTGAACGCACGGAGATTCTTTAATCTACGAACCGACTTGCTGAGACAGGATTTCTCCAGTCAAAGTAGAGGTCAACTCTCCTAAAGCGTTGTTTGGCTCAAGACCAAAGGTTCCGGTATGCCCTACCGTACCCAATCCTCGACTAAGGATGTTTCTAGCGGCGTTTTCATCGCGATCTAAAACACAACCGCACTTACAAACGTGCGTTCTTGTAGATAGCGATTTCTTTACAATTGCACCGCAGCTAGAGCATTCTTGGCTGGTATATTGCGGATTTACCGCTACCGTGATTTTCTCAAACACTTTTCCGAAGTATTCAAGCCCAACACGGAATTGATACCAAGAAGCATCGTTAATAGACTTAGCTAAGCAATGATTTTTCACCAGGTTTTTGATCCTCAAATCTTCGTAGACGACTACATCGTTTGATGAGATTACGCACCTTGCAAGTTTTATTGCATGGTCTTTGCGCTGTCTACTTATTTTGAGGTGGCGTTTGCCTAGAATCTGCCTAGCTTTGCCCCTGTTGTTTGAACCTTTAACTTTTCTGGATACGCGACGCTGGGATCGTTTGAGAACTTTCTCACCTTTTCTTAGAAACCTCGGATTTTCCACCGTAGTTCCGTTCGAGTCGGTGTAATATTCCTTCAATCCCACATCTAATCCAATCGTAGTACCATTCGGTTCTGTGTTTTCCTTTCTATCGACATCCACACAGAATTGGACGTAGACGCCATCAGCACGTTTTACCAATCTCACCCTTTTTATTTGACTGATTTGGTAGAAGTGCAAGTCGCGTGTGCCTTTTAGCTTTAATCGCCCAATCCCTTTCTTGTCGGTAAAATTGATGGATTTGCGATCGTCGGCTAACTTCCAACCCGTCGTTTTGTATTCGACAGAACGACAATCTCTCACGAACTGCGGATATCCTTTTTTGCCCGGTACATTCTTCTTGCAGTTGTCGTAGAATCGGGAGATCGCAGACCATGCTCGTTCTGCACTCGATTGTCTTGCTTGAGAATTGAGTTCGTCGGCAAACGGAAAGTCGCGAGCCAGCACAGCGCAGTATTTATTTAAGTCGTACCGACCCACTTTTTTGTTGTCCATCCAATACCGCAAACAGCTATTGCGGACAAATTGGGCGGTACGAATTGCTTCGTCTACTGCGTTGTACTGATTCTTTTTTCCGTAAGCTTTGAACTCAAAAACTAGCATGGCTTTACCTCCGGTTCTTATGTTATACCGTCTGACATAAAATCCTTAGCCAGTTAATGAAAGTTTACAATGATGAAGCAGGAAGCTGACTGGGAGACTAAAAGTCTCCCGCGAGCTTTCATCCCTGGACTGAAGTCACAGGGTTTTTAGCTTGTTTTCTATAAGTTTTGACAGGAACTTTAATTGATATCTCCACAAGCAGCTACTTTTGATAGAGTGCAACTTAATTCCGGCTAGGTAAAATAAGCATATAGCAATCCTCGCATCATTTGCATAATTATTGTAGGGGCAATCCCACGCCCGGTTGCCCGATAGATAGGGAGTAGGCAAAGAAAGGCACTACCTCTACAAATTTATCTGAATCATTTAGGATTGCTATAGTAGGATGCAACTAGCGGAGGCATGGATGATGAACGCAGTTATTGCTACTCTTGGCACTGCTCTCGGACTGAGCTCAATTTTTATCGGTTTGACGCCGGCGGTTCTCGCGCAACAAAGACTGCAACCAGCGCCCCAATATTCGGAAACGACTTTATCAGGCGACTCGTTGAGGACTGTGGAGGACAGAACCTTAGACTCGGACTACCAAAACTTGATTGGTGAACCAGAAACGGCGGCTAATTCTGCTAGAAGGGAAAGAAGCTTGGGCGACACATTTCGCCTCAAAATCGAGGGCCCATTGGAATTTATTACTACTCCTTCGGACGCCCAGCGTCAAGGAAATCCTTTACCTCCAAAACAAACCGACAGCGGTACAGAAGCGGGAGTTCAGCTTCTGCTAGGACTTTAGCAATTTTAAATGAATTCATTTGAATCGAGCGATCGCGGAACCCTATTTTTGATTCTCCCAGTTCTTGTGACTGGGATCGCTTTTTTATCTGAGTTTTATCACAAGTTTTGTGCGGTTTCCATCACACTGGGTTCTTTTTTGTGAACCTAAGATTAGACCAATTAAACTTCCGATACAGACTGATTAGCTACATATCTTTACAATAGCGCATAAAACTGGCGGTGAAGGTGATGAGAAAGGCTCAACTGATAGATTATTTGCGGGGAGAGTTGGCAATATCGAATTCTGCGATCGCCGTTGCTCTCCGACACGGGGAACAAGATGCCAGCCAACTGCCGATGGTTCTCTGGCAGTACGGGTTAGTTACACTGGAACAGTTAAACCTAATTTTTGATTGGTTGGAAGCTCAGCCGATTTAGCAATTGGCAACTTGTCGGGAACTTTAAAAGATGCAATCACACCATGTCATAAAACAAGCCTCGACAACCAAAAGTTGTCGAGGCTTGTCTGATAGAATTTGGTGGC
>NZ_JAUBPT010000238.1:2748-8569 GCF_036700905.1 Microcoleus sp. S13_C3
GGGAAGTGGATTTGAACCACTGACCTTCGGGTTATGAGCCCGACGAGCTACCAGGCTGCTCTATCCCGCGTCGCTTTGTCTCTCTTTAGTGGTTTCCAAAAACAAAACCCTGAAACCTTAACGATTACAGGGTTCGCTTGAATTTGGTGGCGGGAAGTGGATTTGAACCACTGACCTTCGGGTTATGAGCCCGACGAGCTACCAGGCTGCTCTATCCCGCGTCGCTTTTTGTCTCTCTACTAATATAACCATATCTTTCTGAAAATTGCAACCCCTAAATCCAAAAAACTTTTTAGATTGTGGGAGGGGTTGCTGAAATCGGCGATCGAGACTCGATCGCCCTAAAGCATCGAAACTTCCCCGATTACCTCCAAGCGCTTGAACTCGCTGAGAGTCAGGTAAGTCTCCGAAAGAGTTTCGGCGATCGTCGGAGTAATCCACCCCAACTGCTTGAGCAAGTGAATCGCCACAGCAAATTGAGCACGCTTTCCTCCATCGGTCACCTTAATTGCCAAGCCCATGCCTTCGCCCACGCGGCCAATGCACTGCACCCCTTCGGCGCCGGACTTGCTCACCAATTCCCCTTGAGTCAAGCGCATCAGTTCCGTGTCAAATTTGCCCTCACCGGCAACCATCATCGGGTGATGAGTCATAGCGCGGACAATCCGCTCCATATCCACATTGTTGCCGGAGGCTAACTGAGCGTACAAAGAGGCCATTTGCCCCAACTGCAACAGATAAGTAGGAGCGCCGCAGTCGTCGCGAGCGCTGATAAACTCTTCGGCAGGCATTGCCAGTAAGTCAGCCACTTTGCCCAAAATAAGCTGCTGGACAGGATGTTTGCGGCGTAAATAAGTGTCCAGAGGCCAGTGCAGTTGCTGGCAGACAGCCAGCATTCCGGCGTGTTTGCCGGAGCAGTTGTATTGCAGGGCGCTCTTTTTGCCTTCGGGAATGGGGCATTGAAGTTTAGAGGGGTCAATGTCGCAGCGCCACAGGACGTTAAATACCTGGCGCGATTGCTCGATCGTACCTTGATGGGAACTGCAAATAATCGCTAAATCTCGATCGGTCAATTCGTAGCGTTCTAAAGTGCCAGTCCCCGTCACAGCCAAAGCTTGAAAAGGCTTGAGTGAAGAACGGACAAATGTGGCCGTTTCCGAGTTACCGGCAACAGACAGAACGCGCCCGCGCTTGTCGGAGACAGCCGCCTGGGCGCGGTGCCTCGATTCCACAATACCTTCGCGCAGCAGTGTGACTTCCAGTTCTGGAGCTTGGGTTCGTTTTCCCCTTGTCATATCAATTTTAGATTTTAGATTTTAGATTTTAGATTGGGGCCGGTGGAAGTTATATCAATTCCGGTTGCACTCCTCATGATGTTGACTGTTGACTGTTGACTGTTGACTGTTGACTGTTGACTGTTGACTGTTGACTGGGAATCGAACAACTGAAAATTGCGCCGAGATAGGTGGCGACTTGTAACAATCATTCATGAATTGCCCTCTAATTTATCACCTGACGATGCAGCCGGAAACGATATTATGAGTTGCGAGTTGTAATTTATGAATGGCGAGTTGTGAAGTTAATCTTTTGGCGAGCGTTTCTAACTCAAAACTCAAAAGTCAAAACTCCCCTGTCCCGTTCCCGATTACAAACAGCTCCAAATTAGTCCCCCGGCTACCAGCAATACTGTCAAACCATAAAATGTCTGCCGCAGACGCCTAAGAATTGGTTCTAGCTGGTAGTTGACAATCAACTGGTCTTGAAGCAAAACTTCGGGAGTTTTAGGCCAAGATTGACAATCGTACCAGCCAGACTCTTCGTAGACGACCGTGGGATTTGAAAGGCGCGATCGCACGTAGAACCAACCCAAGTAGAGCCGCAGCAAAGCTAATCCTAGAATAAAACCGGCACCTGCGGCACCGCACAGGACAAACTGAGCTGGATACTTGAGGGGAGCAAAGCTAGAAGCAGCTATCGGCACCGATACCAAGCAACTCCAAGCCCACACCCAAGCTAGTTTTGCCAGGTATCCGGGCCAATTGAGTGTTACCCAGCTAAAAAACCAGGATTCTTTAAGTTCTTGGTATTCATTTATCGGTCGCTGTTCTTGCGGAACGGGACAAATAGAAGCTGAAACGTTTTTCACATTAGCCATCCTCACGGCGTGGGGGAAAAGTCAATGCGTTCGGCGTGTCCCCAGAACGCTTCTAAATTGTAGAACTCGCGCTCTTGAGGCTTCAAAATGTGAATGATCGCGTCGCCGTAGTCCATGACGACCCAACTAGCGTCTGATAGCCCTTGTGTACGCAGTGGCAAGCGTTGCCACTCTTCTTCAACTTGGTCTGCTATCGCTTGGGAGATGGCGCGTACCTGCACGTTGGAAAATCCGGTGACGATCGCAAAGTAGTCTGCCAAAAAGCATACTTCTGACACGCGGAGCAATACAATATCTACTGCTTTGCGGTCATCGGCTGCTTGGGCAACGGTCATGATCAGGCCGCGAGCTTCGTCTGGGGAGGTGCCGTCGGTTGCTGTAGACTGAGCCCTGGAGTATTCGAGTTGGGTTAGATCAGACATTAAGTGTTTAATTTCCTAATTGATAGGGTAAGGGGGAATCGGTGCGTTTTCGCGATCGGTTGTTGGCAGTTTGAGACGGGAAATAGGAGTTAGGTTGAAGCTAAAAGTAAGAACAGGATTGCTGATAAATTTTACTTTTAACTTGTGATTTGTTCGATCGACTTCTGGGTCGAATTTCCTGTTTCCGGCGATTCGCGGGCCATTTGCAGCGCCCAATTCCGCGTCAGTACGGTGCGGGGGTGGATGTAGCAGCGAGTTTCTAGCAAATATTTCAGAGAATAATCGCTAGTTTGCCACACGGCTGCATAAAGATTTTGCCAGCTTACCTCGCGCAGTGCTTCTAGTTGGGCTGTGTTGCCGCGGCTTGGCTCTATGGTATCTGCTATGAATACGGTACAACTGAGCTGGCTCATGCTTGGTCTGCCGAGGGTGTGATTGGCGATGGCGTCCAAAATTTCTCGATCGACCACCCCGAATTCGTCTCTGGCGACGATCGCGCTGGCGTCTGCGTGCAGCAAATGCGGGTGTGCTTCCAACACTGAGTCTAACTCTAAACCTTCCTTCTGGGCCATTTGCAGCAGCAGTGGAGGTTTGAAGTATTTTGCCAAATCGTGCAACAAACCGGCCGATCGGGCTTTTGCTTCGTCGAGGCCGTAATGGCGAGCCAAGTCACCTGCTACTTGTTCGACTCCGAGGATATGTTTGATGCGGGCAGCAGGAACGCGCTCAGAGAGCCAAGCTAGGACGATTTCGCGCGCTGGTGCAAGTGTCAAATATTAACTCCAAAATTGTATGAGCTACTATTTTAGCGTTTTGTTTTAATGGACTGCGGTGTCGGGCACACAGGGGTGTGGTGATATCTGGGATGGGGAGGGGCGAAGGGGGCGATCGGCTTTAGCTGAACAATCCAAATATCTGTTAAACTGAGTGGCTGTAACGACAAATTGTAGTTACCATATCTAGTGAGAATCCAGGTATGGAATTTGAGTGGGATGAGGCTAAACGTCTTACCAACCTTAGCAAACATGGAATTGACTTTATCGACGTTCCATTAGTTTTTGATGGAGAAATCGTTAAGGTTGAGGACGAACGATTCAGTTATGGGGAGGAGAGGTTTGTGACTTTTGGTTTGTTGCAAGGGCGAGTAGTCGCTATTGTCCATACAGAACGAGAGGAATATACCCGCATTATTTCCGCGCTTAAAAGCAACTAAATATGAACAACGAATTTACTTCGAGCAAATCTCAAACTGATTGGGAACGCCTAGATGCCATGACTGATGAAGATATTGATTTCTCTGATTGCCCTGAAATTACGCATGAAATGTTTGCTAAAGCCGTAGTTCAGCGAGGCTTGCCCAATCCTAAGACTAAAGCTCAAGTTACCTTACGCATTGACAGTGATGTTTTGGAGTGGTTTAAATCTCAAGGTCGTGGTTATCAAACCCAGATCAACTCCTTACTAAGAGAATACATGAAAGCCCATCAATAATGGATTTGCTATTTTTTGTAATTATTTCATTTATTCTACTTTTAGTCAGTGCCATCCAAGGTTATTTTATAGTTGCTCCACTTCTGGCTTCGATGGCAATTTTGATTGCCGTTTTGCTGAAAAGGGGATTTTCGCTAAAAAGCTTAATCGAAATGGCTGTTATTGGCAGTCAAAAACCTTTATCAGTTATCGCTATTTTACTTTGAATCGGGCCAGTAATGGCTGTCTGGAAGGCTGCGGGTACAGTTCCGGTACTGGTATATTCGGGAATTAAATCGATCGATCCTCAGTCTTTCATTTTTTGGGCGTTTATCTTAACGAGTGTTCGTTCTGTAGTGCTCGGAACATCTTTTGCCACTGTAAGCAGGGGCGGTTTCAAGCGCTTAGGATCGCGAATTAAATAACTTACCTGGGGGGGTGACAACCAGCCTGAAACCCAGAGGTGGTGAGGATTGAGCCAATCCGCTGCTCAAAAAAGATAGGCAGCATAATTGTTACACGCTTGCCTATCCCAAAAATAATGATACCAACATTTTACCAGACTCATTTAAAAAAACAACTGACATCAGCTCAGTTTCTTGTAATGACAACTTTGCCCAGGGTGATGCAATCAGAAAAACAAGTGAGATTAGAACGACTGGCACCGGTATTCCCTTATCCAATTACAACGGAAAGTCGGCGCAGAAAACTACAAATATTTCTGGATTTACCCAATTTAACTATCTCATTAATTTGGTTCCCATTAATTACTTATTGGTTGACCACTTATTGCCCCATTGGTACTCGTTTATCAAGATCCATCGACCGCAGTCAATGGGGGTGCATAAATCTCTTTATGGTTAGCCTGATCTGGGAGCGAAGAGCAATTCCATTATACTGGTCACTGTTGCCCAAATTGGGAAACAGTACCTTCGAGTCACAGACTACCAATTTACAGCAAGTTTTACCATTATTTTCAGAATATAAACTCATCGTTTTAGGAGACCGTGAATTTTGTTCTGTTGATTTGGCAAACTGGCTTAAGGAAAAGGGTGTGTCTTTTTGCTTAAGACTGAAAAAGAATCTGTGTATCGAAACAGAACATTTAGTTTGGCAACGGTTGGATGAATTAGGAATAGTACCCGGAACTTGTTTGTATGTTCAAGGGAAAAGAGTGAGGAAAACTCTACCTACTACCGGGTTTGAGCTTGCTTGTAAGTGGAAAAGGAACTATGGGAAATATCAAGTTAAAGAAGCCGGGTTTATTCTCACGGACTTAGGCTCATTGCGAGCAGCGCTCAATGCTTATAAGCAGCGGATGGGCATTGAAGAAATGTTCCGAGACTGTAAAACAGGAGGCTACGAGCTTGAAGGAACAAGCCTCAAAGGGAACCGACTTATTAACATGATTCTGCTCATGACACTGGCGTACACTTGGGCAATATTTCAAGGTACTGAACTGAAGAAAAAGCAGGTACAAAAATATGTATCTCGTCGCAAAGAACCCAAGAAGAAATATCGCAGACGGAGTACATTTGGTGTTGGATTAGATGGAGAAAAGTGGGTTAATTATCTAGAACAATATTCTTTGGAGGTGGAACAGTAAACGCCAGTTAACTCCTTCTAAACGCCGCTTTTATCAACAAGGTAGGCGGGCTGCAACCCTTATACAGTCTATCTCGTAGACCTCTTTGTCACCCCCCCCAGATAACTTACAATTTTAATTGTTATTGTGGGATGGGCGTCCCGCCCGTCCTTTTTGGACGGGCGGGAC
>NZ_JAUBPT010000239.1:0-8504 GCF_036700905.1 Microcoleus sp. S13_C3
CTATGCCCTATGCCCTATGCCCTATGCCCTATGCCCTATGCCCGCCAGAGCACCTCATGTTACTGAGAAAGGCTATATGTGGTCATAACCCTGGGGATTTATCAGTGGGTCGCTTTCTTCAATCTAAAATCTAAAATCTAAAATCTAAAATCGATTGACCGATCGCTCTGTTGTGTGCTATAGTATTGAAATGTCAAAATGCGGATATGGCGGAATTGGCAGACGCGCCAGATTTAGGTTCTGGTTCCGAGAGGAGTGAAGGTTCAAGTCCTTTTATCCGCATACTATCTAATACTTTATAAATCAAGGGTTGGAGGTTAATTGAACCAAGAATCCCGTTTTTTGCTCATGTTTCGCTGACTCTTGCGAGTAAGGCGGTCGATCAAAACACTCTGTGCGATCATCGCAATGTTCGAGCATTTGCATACCCTTGACTGTGATGTTTTAACTTCTGATGATGCCGATCGGGCGAATCAAGGGATTCCTGATAACGAGTAGAATAGTAGATGGCTAAAACACGAAGTTTAGATATGGGACTTAATGAGTATTTTGATTTCTTAGCACCGGATGATATTCGTATTAAAGGACATCGCATCGGGATTGAGACGGTACTGTATGAGTATATTTATCGGGAACGCACCGCAGAAGAAATTCACCAACTCTATCCTTCTCTCAGTTTAGCAGAAGTTTATACGACTATTTTGTATTATTTACAAAATCAAGAATCAGTAAGTAGATATTTGCAAGATTGGTTGGATTGGTCGCATCAGCAGCGAAAAATGCAAGCAGCAAATCCCCATCCTGCAGCAGAAAGATTGCGAAAATTGAAAGCGGAACGGGAAAGGCAAACCGCGATCCAGGGTGCTTGAAGAATGGCACTTAAATATTTGATGGATGAGAATGTTACGCCCATTTATGCTACACAGCTTCGCCGGAAACGCCCCGATTTAGTAGTTTGGGCCGTGGGTGAAATTGGTACACCCCCAAAAAGCACCCTCGATCCGGAGATTTTGGTGTGGTGTGAGGAGCATAGCTTTATTTTGGTGACAAATAATCGCAAGTCAATGCCCGTGCATTTGGTAGATCATCTGGCTAAAGGTTGTCATATTCCAGGGATTTTCGTTTTGAATCAAGATTTAAGTATTGGGCAAAATATTGAGGAATTGATTTTGATTGTTGATGGTTCGTTTGATAACGAATACCAAGACCGAATCATTCATCTCCCCTTAACATAAATCCACACTCCGATCGCGATCTAGAGAATGCTTGGCGTTATTACGATCGCCACCACCAAGAAATCGATCGCCTGATTGTTGCTCATCAAACGGATGATTGAAAGGGTGAGGCTGTATTAAGAGTGAAAATTTTGCGATCGCCATCAGATTATGCGCGGGTGGCCAGAAACCGGGTTTTTGCCCAGAAGACGCCATGCAGCCGTAGAAACCGGAAAAACCCGGTTTCTTGGGTTTTTCTCCGTAACTCCTATTTGTGTAGAAGCAATTTCCCTCGCCGATTTTTATCTTAACTTTTTCAGTTTCTTCAAGTGCGATCGCCTCAAATTTTCCACCAACCCCCGCAACTGACTCAAATTACCCGATTCCCCGCCATACTTCCACCGCACGTAAGCTTGCGAAACTTCATCAATCACCTCAGCTTCATCAGTTGCATGATTCCCGCGCATTGCCTCAGCATACTCCAAAGGGGTTTGAGCTTTCTGCTTGGCAAAACCCCTACTCGCCAAATCCTTCAGCATTTCCTGATAAACCCCCTCCACCGGCGGCAACTTCGCCAGCCAGCGGCGGTGGCGCCACTTGCGCCACACTTGCCAAATTAACCAGCCAATAAAGCCAAAGGCGATCGCAGCAATCAAACCAGTAAATAACCCCACCCAGCCCTTAGCAAACTGTCCCAGAAACCAGCCTACAATCAAAGTTATCCAGCCAATTACAAAACCTATGACTGAATCGAGCCCGCTTCGGAGAGGAGTCGGTAGCCAACCCGCGATCCACTTCCAAAACGATTCCAGCGCACTAAAAGTCTGGTTGTCTTCCACCGAAGCCGGAATCAGCGGATAACCGGGAATCGGATTAAAAGCAAACCAGCCGTGATTGGGAAAATATACCTCCGTCATCAAGAAAGCGTCGGTATTTTTCACAATATACAAACCCGTAAACGGGTTAAATTCCCCCGTATCGAAACCCCCCACCATTCGGGCCGGAATCCCGATCGACCTCAGCATAATTGTCAATACCGTCGAAAAGTGGTCGGGATATCCACCTGTAACTTTTTTGCCGCCCTGGGTGTTTTTATAGCCAAACAGAAACCCCTCGACTAAATCTTCACTTTCTTCTAAGTAAGGCAAAGCTTTTTCAATTTTATAATTCGGATTTTGCTTTAAATATTGAGCCAAATACAAAGCTTTTTCGTAGGGAGAGTCGATCGATCTATCAGACTTAGCTACTCTCGTCCTTGCTAGCAATATTTCCTCAGTTTTTGCCCGCACCTTTTCAGCAATTTTCGGCGGCACATCCAAATAGAACTTGCGAATATTTTTCGGGTAATTAGTACCAGTTTTTCCCAACAAAGCTCGATCGCGAAAAGGCACATTAGAAATCACCGTATAAGTCAAGCCTTCCGCCAATTCCACAGGCGATCGCAACCCCCCCTCCGCATCAACCGCAATATCTGTCGTCGGAAAATAAACTTCCCTCGGCTTGTTTAAAGCCGGAATCAAATTCGGCAACTGAGCAACAATAGTATAACTTTGAATCACCTCTTGAGTCCGAGGCGCATTCGGAAAAGGATTAAGATAAAATTGATAAGACCACCTAGGTCTATTCACCTTAAAAGCGTCGTCGTTGCGAGAAATTTCCCAACCCTGACCGGTGTATTTGTCGAAGCCTAACACGCGCCAAAAACCCGCAGCCTGCGATCGCACCCGCATCACGACTTGGGGTTTCATTTCACCCCGCAAATTTTGATTAATGCGCTGGTTGAAACCGTAATAAAAAGTAGAGTCTACCTCTCCTGGCCCTTTGTCAGGGTTTCTCCCCCTTCCTCCGCCAGTTCCTTTTTGATTTCCGCCTCTGACATACCCCGGATTCAGAATGCTGCGCGAGTCAAACTCCCCCTGATATTGAATAGGGGCACTCACCGGAAAAGTCCGCAACTGATAGCCAGGGAGGCGCGGCAAAAACGCAAAAATAGTCAGCCCCAACCCGACAGTTATCAGCAGCAGCCCACCAAAATACTTTGGGGATAAAGTAGCAGCAAATAGCGACAGGCTTTCATTTTTCCCTTTACCTTGTGCTTTTTCGCCAATGGCTTCTGGCTTCAAAAATCCCAAGCGCGATCGATAATCCAAAACCAAAGTCGGAAGCGCTAAAGCCAAAAACACCAACAACAGCGGCCCAAAAGTCAAGGTTTGGCTGAGAGTCGCTGCTACCCCTAACAAAATTAGCCCAATTACCATCGAATAGCCTAAATCCTTGCGGCGGGGCAAATCGAAACTGTGCAGCACTTGAAGTTGGATTAAAAGTTGCGCCAAAACTAACCGCGTATCATTCAATTCTCCCACCAAGCGGCTAAAAAAAGCGAACAGGGCCACCAGCATTCCAATAGCTATGCAGAACTTAGCAGCTACATTGCGATCGCGGCGGCGGTACCAACTCCAAGTTGCTCCCACAATACTAACAGGCACAGCCCACAGGTTCAGGGCTTCTTCAGCAGCAACGTCAGTAGCTACAATCCCCACAATTACCAACAACTGAACTAGGATTCGCAGCAGTAAAGAATCCTCAATCACCGGCGGAGGCATAGCCTCAATCTGCTCCCACAGCTTACCCAAAACAGGTATATTTCGCAGGTTATCAGTTGTCATGTGCACCCATCCAACTATTTTAGATTTTAGATTTTAGATTTTAGATTGAATCCACAGATAAATCTGGGTTTTAACTAATATCTAAATCTTATTTCCCTGTCAAACGATTTTAGATTTTAGATTTTAGATTGAATCCACAGATAAATCTGGGTTTTAACTAATATCTAAATCTTATTTCCCTGTCAAACGATTTTAGATTTGAGATTTTAGATTGAATCCACAGATAAATCTGGATTTTAACTAATATCTAAATCTTATTTCTCTGTCATTAGATGTTAGATTGAATCCACAGATGAATCTGGGGGCTTGAACTAATATCTAATTATTTTGGCTTTCCACGACAGAAGTCGAGGGATTGCATCTGTTTTTGTGTGAGGTCAAACCAGAGAGTAAACACCTACCTTATTTACTCTAATTAAACCTTTCTAGTTGCTATCTTGTCCTGCCAAAATAGGACGAATAGCAAACATCAAAGGTCGGGTCTCGAAGTTTTGGAATCGAACTTCTAAGGCATAAGTCTTGTTAGGTTGCGGGTCAAACAACTCCACACTTAAATGTCCAGAATTCGGACGATGTGCTGTTGCTTCGGCATCTCCTCCCTTGAGTTCCAAACTTCCTGCCCCAGGAAATTGGCAGTCAACTCTTAAACATGGCATTGGTTGTTCTCTGTTGCGGTTCCACAGGTATTGAGCCTCGATATTCAGTGAACCCAAACCTGTCAGCCACTCCCGCGAAACAGGCGGCTGATTCACAAGACAATCTAAAGTTAGAGAGTCAAGGATTTCCCGGGCTGCCAACAGAGACAGCACCATTTGTTGATCGGTACTCGCAGCTTCGTAATTCGGGAAATCTTCTAAATCTAGAAGTCCCCGTAAAGCACCTCGGAGCACTAAACCAGCTAATTCGTTGAGTTCGTGAGAATGGCCCGGAAATAAGCCATCTACAGCGCGAACTAACTTCGATCCTTGCCGCAGCGACGACATTACCAGTTCCTGACAAGGTTCTAGCAGTTGAGCAAAAACCCCTTGGGCGATCGGAATTGGCAGGCGGCCCCACCTGATATTTTGTAGTTGGGGAGTCCAGATGTGTAGGGGGGGAACCCATTGCGGGGCTACCTCGTCTGGATAATCGTGGTCGTAGCTTTTGAATTCTGTTTCCCAGGGGAACAGCGGCGGGTTAGATTCAATTTCGGCTCTAAGCCTTTCTTTTAACAAGGTCTGAAAACGGTCTTGCACGGTCGGTATTTCTCCAATTGTCAGCGGTTGTGCGGGTGCATTGCTGTGCGCCCCCACTTGATAGTCCAGCGGGTCTGGTTCGTCCCATTCCCAGTATTCCACCCCGGAATTCTCTTCTGTATCGCCCCACTCTTGTGAGCGAGGGGATGGATTGAGGTTTTCCTCATCTTCGTTAGAGGCATTCGCGATCGGCGCCTGCAATATCCAGTCTAAAAAATGGCGATCGAAAGCCTCTGCATCCCTGTTCGTTTCGTTATTCATCACTAGATGCCCCTTCTCCGGAATCTGAACGATTTCGCAATTCCCACGCAAGTTCCAGCAATTTAAACCACCGCTTCTGTACCTGGGCTACCGTGCTTCCCAGGGTTTGGGCGATCGCTGACTCTGACAGACCCTGTTGTTTCAACTTTAGCAAACGCTGTCCCTCTGGGCCAATTTGCTCGCCAAACGCCTGCCACTGAGAAGGCAGCAAACCCAGATTGCGGTCTAAGTCTGCTTCCAGCCACTGGTGAACGAGTTCCCAGCGGTGCGACATGGCGAACCTGAGCAAATGGTACTTGAAGCGCTGCTGCAAATAGTCTCTTTGGCGGGGAGTTATTCCTAAAAGCGACTCTATTTCATTAGTCGGTAAGTCTTGCAAGCGCAGCACGAAGTAATCGGCGCAGTCTTGTTGGTTGCGCTCTTTCAAGTAAGTCACTAATTCCTCAATCACGTTTAGCCGCAGAGATTCTGACTCGTCGCCTAGGGGACGAATTGCCCCCGAACCCTGTCCGGCCATCGCTTCCCGCACTGAGTGCACCGAGGTGTCATTCCAAGTTTGGTCGGAATCGGAAGCCCCTCCGTCGGCGGCTTGTTCCATATCTACGGAGGTTTCTTTGGGCTGCTGCTGGGAAAAGGTTTGGGCCCGTAAAATAATTAGTTGCTGGCTGCGGTTCCGAGGTAAAGGAATGCGCCGCTTGCCGAAGCGCTCTACAAAGGCCATGTACTCTGCTAGTTCTAAGCGAGTGCGGGGACTGTAGGTAGGTGGCAGTTGGGTTTCGCGCCGGAATGCCTTTAAAGCTTCGAGATAAAATCCTTGCAAAAAATCTTTGATCAGTTCTACTCGCGCCTGATAGCTAGACTGCACCTGCGGAGGGGTTATGTAGCGATAGACGATCGCGCTGAGGGTACTGTGCAATTCTACTCGACCGGGCCCAGAGCCTAAATTGTAATAGTGGAGGCATTGTTGCAAGCGGTGCTGAGCGAGGGTCTGGGCTGAACCTTCTATATCTCCAGAGGCTTGAATCCGCTGGCTTTCAGTGCATATCCTGTTGACTTCTGCTGCGAGTCGCCCTGCTACATCTTGGCAGTTCTGCTCAGACGCGCGAGTGGACTTTTTAAGTTCGTCTAACAGCAGTTGAAATATGGTTTCCACGCTCTGGCAGATTTCCCGCATGATGGTTTACAGCTAACAATGAAAGTACCACAGTTAGTAAAAGTATGGATAAATCTTTCCTACTGCTACTTTACCGCGTATTCCCCAGATAGGACAAACTGCAACGCCCTCTATTTCCTCCTTCGCGCAAACACAGAGGACTGCTTTTTTTATCTGTCCTGGAGGCGCCATCCGTTAAGAAACAGGTTTAAACAGTTGCCATAACGATGGTTCATCAGAGTGTCGGGTTTGACAAAGCCTTCATGGGGGCCCAAAACGCTACACTGTCGTTGATACCTTCGGCAAGCGTGCTGTGGTTGTCACAGCAGCGCAAGTCTTCCTGAAGGTGAAGCGAGCAAACAGGTTCTCTCATTCGGTCTACTAGATGGGCCCAAGGGTTAGAAACGGTTATATTTAATTCCCAGTCCCCTAGCCCGTCATTTAAAGCAGCCCACACACTTAATTGTGTGGGATGTTGGTTAACTGGGACATAAATTCCTTGATTTTTACTAACAATCATAGTGCAGCCTTTTTGTATAGCCCGATTGAGCGGGGACTCATCGGTTGCCCCATCCCTGTGTTTGCCAAACAAAGGCACTCCAGAACAATAAGTTTCATGGCATCTATCTAAGGGTATCTATATTGCGATTAATTTAACCTGAAATGCAGATATTTTACGAAAGTGCGATCGTCTTCGATCGTCCTCTGGGTTGATGTAAGTTGCTGGCGTAATTTGTTCTAATAAATGTAAAGTTAGATTTGAAGGAACAATTTTCAATGCGTAAGTTAAACATAGGTCTATCTGACGAGCAACGTGCAGGCGTTATCGAACTATTGAATCACGACCTGGCAGATGCTTATCTGCTGTTAATCAAAACCAAAAAGTATCACTGGGATGTAGTGGGCCCGCAGTTTCGATCGCTCCACCAGTTGTGGGAAGAACACTATCAGGCCTTAACACTAAATATCGATGCTATGGCCGAACGGGTCAGAACTTTAGGTGGCTATCCAATTGGTACTGCTGAGGGTTTTCTGAAGTATGGCTCGATTAAAGAACATATCGGCGATTTGCCTTTGGCTACGGAAATGGTATCGCGTTTAGTTGACGACCACGAATTGATTATTCGCAATCTCCGCCAACACGTCGAACAGTGCGGTGAAGAGTTTAAGGATGACGGAACCGCAGACTTTTTGACTGGTTTGATGGAACAGCACGAACAAATGGCTTGGATGTTGCGATCGTTTATTGAGGGGGAATCCCTTGCGCCAGACGGCCAGCACCCACAAGCTAAAACTCCTACAGCTTCTCACGCTTAGAAAGATTAAGTAGAAGGAAGAAGGAAGTTCGGCAACGGATTCTGTAACGGATGTAACGGATGTCAGTTCGATGGAAGTCGGAAGAAGGAAGAAGGAAGAATGGAAAATTAAAATTCTTTTATTTAACCCTTTTTCCTGGTTCTTGACAGACCAACCAGGCAGAATTAAACGCCCTCTAGCTTCCTCAAAAACCCGGTTTCTTCAAAAAACCGGGTTTTTCAATGTTGGGTTTATGTAGATTTTCGATTTCCTAAACTATTGAATCGCATTCTTTCGTCTACCTTCGACGGCAAAATTCAGTGAACTTTCCTTCGCGTCTCAATCCTAGCAAGTGTCGTCCCTTCACTCGATTCTGATGCTTGTTTTAACTCTAACCCTGATCCAGTTGGCGGTGGAAGTATTATTTTTAATATACTTTCTATTGATAAAATGTACAAATTGTGGCGTAAAAGAGTCATCAATGAATCTTCTTGAAAAGCTCGATATAGCCAGAATAATGTACTGCGATGGTTGCCGTTACGGTTGCTTTTAACTGCTAAATTGTATATAGCAATCCTAAATGATTATACTCGTTACCAGGAAGAGCCTGGTAACGCCTATCCGGAGGCTCTGCCTCCATAGTCTGGGCCGAGGCAGAGCCTCGCTTACATCGGTTCCC
>NZ_JAUBPT010000010.1:0-45431 GCF_036700905.1 Microcoleus sp. S13_C3
GACTGTTGACTGTTGACTGTTGACTGTTGACTGTTGACTGTTGACTGTTGACTGTTGACTGTTGACTGTTGACTGTTTTTAGTGGTCAGTGGTTATTTGTTAATTGTTAGTTGTTCGTTCTAATAACCAATAACCAATAACCAATAACTACTAACCAATAACCAGTGACTAATGACTAATAACTAATGACTAATGACTAATGACTGCATCAATATACTGCTGAACTTCCCTGAGTTGCTGCCGCTGGCATTCGATCCAATCTTTTTCCGCCGCTCGCTGTTGGGGCGTCTCTTGCTGATACCGCGCCTGCTTCTCTAAAAAATTATTGTAGAACTTTATCGCTTTTTCAACTGTTTGAATTGCCAGTTTCATGCGCTCCTCGAAAATTGCTAAAATCACATTGTCGAGGATTGACCCAATCACTTTACAGGAATCTTCAAAATCGACCAAACTGATTCCCATCTTGCTTTTATGAACCAGAGTTTCTACAGGTTCTTTCAGCGTTTCTTTAAAACTCTTCATATAAGAATCCGGCAAATATTTCAGTGGCTCCGTAAACTTCGATACAACCTCCCCGCCTATTGATTGTAGTCGCTCTCTAAATTTCGACTGACTGTTTAGGTCGAAGCATTCAATACAAACTTCAATTTTTTCTATATCAATAGATTGTAATTCTTTAAAAATTAAACTTAGTTCATTCTCCATAATTAAAATTACTCGCTCTGCCTGGGCATCCACTTCATTCCGCAACTCTTTATGCAAATTATCTTTTTCAAAAAAACCAATAGTATCTCTTTGAAAGACTTGAGGGTTTTTATCCCACAAAAACCACTGATTTTTTAACTTGGTTGCCTTGTCGCTCCAAGATTTCCGAACTTTAACAACAGCATCATATTTGCCCTGTTTTCCTAAACTGCGAATTCTCACATCGCATCCGCTTAGTTCGCCAATTTGCTCCCAGACATCAACAGGAGATGCTCCAGCAATTCTCGGCTTGCTATTCCAGACATCCTCAGCGTGAGATACATCTTTGAAACATACCTGAAGTAGCCCCTTGAGTCTGATGGCAGATTGCTTAATTTCGTCAATACAAGGTTCCACATCTAAGCTGAGTTGGGTAGCTGACTGTTTAATCTCCACGGATTGATATTCGTCTGCCAACAATCGATCGTTAAACTGGGTAAGAGCCTGGAATACCTTGAGATACTCATTCATTTCCTTTGATGCCTCGTTTCCATAAACAGCATACAATACAAAACATCTGCCTTTTTGAATGGAAACTGAGTCACAACATGGATTATATATTCACCCCTGCAACTCAGGCGCGACTCAATAGTGGCAACCTTGTACAGCCTGCTACCAAAACAGGAAAATTGCTCCCGGTAGCTAGAGATTCGGTGACAGGGGAGTTTGTGGAGCTTGCAAAAATCTTTTATCAATCAACAACTGGAACTAGCTCCTCGCGCGGAGTTCTAGGATTGCTCGCACAGTTAGCTGCAGGTGGCCCCATACAGCCGCTGGTAGCTCCCGTGTACGTGACAGTGGCGCCGTTGCAGGTGGCTCAAACTCATCAGGGGTTTCAAAAAATATACAGAATGCTTAACTGTCTGAAAATTAATTTGGCCGTGATGCAAGCGACTGCTGCTGTCATTGGTATGGGCGAAGCATCGAGCACAGTTTTGTCAGCAGTAAACCTCAACCAAGTATTAAAAATCAGAGAAGAGGCCAAGCACCAGAAGCTAAAAATTAAAGACGGGTTTATCGATCTCAGACACATCCTCAAAGATAGGGGAGTAGAGGTGATCCAGCAGATTTTTCAGGTGGCTCACGACTCTAGTTTTGAAATGCACCGCCAGAAATTGGTTAACGGTTACGATATTTTTTCTAAGGCTGTCAAACGCTGTCAGTCAGCCCTGACAGTGCCAGATTTTAAACTTCGGAATTCTGAAATTAATAGCGGGCGGGATATGCTATTTGAGGCTTTAAAAATTTATGATAATCCTAGTTTGTTAGAGGGGCTGTCTTCGGCTGGACAGCTCAGGCAAATGGAATGTGTTTGGGCGATCGAGCAGGCGATCGGGGTCACGTTTCACTTGCAGCGGGCCTACGATATGGTGAGCGATCGCCTGCTGGAACTCCAATCAAAAATTTGTCAAAATCTTCTAACTGTTGTTAAAGGATGTCAATCTGAAGCCGAACTAGATTTTTTATTTCCCGAAGTTTCTAGGATTCTCGGTCATGATTTAAGTGTAATAGAATTTTGGCAAAATGAGGTTGATTGGATGCAAACTTTGTCTCCCAAAGAGCAGCACCAGTTAGCTAGTTTAGATAAACTCACCGCCGATAGTTTAAAAAGCAGCGTGTACACTACATTCGCGGTATTAGCTGCGGAACCTTCACTTTATGAAACTTTAAAGCAAAAGTCTCACTTTCTCTCCTTGCGCGACCAGCTAACCTTCGCTGTGTCGCCGGAAATCCGCCGGAGATACGAATTTTATGTCAGCCAGCAGGCGATCGCTACTGGCTATCAAGGTTTAGCTGCCTCGAATTGGCAAGAAATATCCGATTTAACTGTCGCTAACCTCTACCACTTTTTTCAAATCCGAGAGGAGTCAACTGACAATTATCCAACTGAGGACGAATTAGAAACGCCTTATTGGTACTTTCCCAAGACCTTACAAAGCGAGCTGAATTACAGCAATTAAATGACCAATGACTAATTATATCATTTACGATCGAGCGATTAAAAGGGCGGGTTTTTGAGATTGTCAATTATTGGCAGATATTTTTCGTGAACCCGCCCCTACTGTATTATATCATGTCCGGTCAATTAACCATGATTCCTGTAGGGGCGGGTTCACCAAGATATTGAATAGAAACGGGAAAATCTGTAAACCCGCCCCGGCCTTTAATCGCGGTCAATCGATCGGACATGATATTAGGGGTAATCGACCGGAATTGATATTACACCAGTTCCTCAACAGGATGGAACTGTAGGGAAGCTCCCAACCATTATGCAGTAAGTCATTCCCATCTAAAATCTAAAATCTAAAATCTAAAATCTAAAATCGGATGATTACCTCAACCACAACTTAATAGTATTGTCTTTAGAACCGCTAGCAATAGTTTTGCCATCGGGACTAAAAGTCACCACATAAACCTCATCGGAATGTCCCGTCAAAGTATTAAGCAATTCTCCGGTAGCAAAATCCCAAATTTTAATAGTTTTATCCTTGCTCCCGCTGGCAATAAACTTCCCGTCCGGGCTGATAGCAACCGAGACAATATCGTCAGAATGTCCCTTGATAGAGCGAATTAAATCTCCTGTTTCGATATTCCAGATTTTAATACTTTCATCGTAGGAACCGCTAACAATTGTCTTGCCATCCGGGCTAATAGCAATTGACCTCACCGGGTCGCCGTGTCCCTCCAGAGTTTTTAGCAAGGCCCCTGTTGCGACATCCACAATTGTAATTTTTTTATCCTTAGAAGCGCTAACCAACCTTTTTCCATCGGGAGTGAAAGCAACAGAATAAACAAAATCTGTATGGTCTGGAAAACTCTGAATCAAACGACCAGTTGCTGCATCCGAAATCTTTGTGGTTTTATCTCCGCTGCCACTAGCCACAAGCTGTCCGTCGGGGCTCAGAGCCACAGACCAAACAGAAGCTGTGTGGTCGAGACTGCGAATCACTTGCCCTGTTTTCAAATCCCACAGCATGACTCGCCAAAAACCGGTGCCAGTCGCCAGTTTCGTACCGTTTGAGTCAAAAGCAACCGACCAAATAGTGGAGGAATCTCCTGGAAAAGTGCGGATCGACTTGCCTGTAGCTAAATCCCAAATTTGGATGGTTTTGTCTTTAGAACCGCTGGCTAACATTAAGCCGTCTGGACTGAAAGCAACAGACCCAACTGCATCTGAATGCTGAGCGAAATTTTTGACTTTGGCGTTCTTCCAACGCAGACCTGCTTGGCACTGTTCTTGTAACTCCTGAGCGAACGAATAGGTGCTGGAAGTGTCGGCAATTGTTGGTATCTGGCTGATGCAGCCTTCATAATTGCTGGCTTTATAAAGAGCTTCAATTTGATTAAGCTGTTGCGATTCTTTCTGGGCTCGCTGCTGCCATTCTTGCCATTTGAGATATCCGTAAATTCCGCCGATCGCAGCTAAGATAGCCGCAATTGTTGCCCCGACCAGATAAGGATTGAATTTGCGAGTTTCTTTGGGGACAAGTGCTGCTGCACTGGAACTCGACAAATCGGTTTTTCCGTTCAGATTTACCTGCGGGGATACCGCCGGACTTGCCTGCAGTTCGAGGTGAGGGGCGCTACTCGCTGGTGGCCCATTGGGGTTGCGGTGTCCCTCCAAAACTGTGGCGATCGCCTTGTACAATTTAGCGAATAAAGATTTAGGAACGACTAATTCTTCGATTTTCGCCGCATCTTCGTCAGTAAGCCCTAAAACTTGCTGCAAGCGTTTTAATTCGTCGCGAGTTTCCAGAGAAAAGGGATATTCTTGCTGCATTGCTTCTTGCAGTGATTGTTCGTAGCGTTCGCCTTTTTCCCTGTATTTCCGGTAAGGGTTCAATACCTCATCTTCGATCGCCTCTGCTTCTTCTGGCAGCAATTCCAAACTGACGCGCAGTTCATCTAATATTCTCCGACCGACGACTGTAATATCACCCCGGCTGCTGCTGCGCCGATCGACTTCTTCGCGATATATTGTCAGCTTGGGAATCCGCGCCCGCGATCGATCGCCAATTTTCCTCAAATCGGCTAAAGCTTCCGCCGCCGACTGGTACCTCTCCCGAAAATCATAGCGCACCATATTGTCTAAAACATCGGCCAGCGCTTGGGAACAGGTGGCTAAATGCCGCCAAACAATTTCGCCTTTATTAGAATTTTTCAAATCCCGCAGTTTCGGCAAATCGTAAGCCGGCAAACCCGTCATTGCTTGGATGCCAATCATTCCCAAAGCGTAGATATCGCTATTGAGTTGGGGGTTGTATTGAAATTGTTCGATCGGCATATATTCCAGCGTGCCAATCCGCACCGTTACCGGCGCTTGTCTTTGAGCGATGTGAATTTCTTTCACCGAGCCAAAGTCGATCAAAACTAACTTGTTGTCGGAATAGCGGCGGATTAAATTTGCCGGTTTAATATCTCGGTGAATTACTCCCTGTCCGTGTACAAACACTAAAATTTCTAACAGTTCCTTCAGCAAAGGAATCATTTTTTCTTCAGTTAGAGGCTTGCCCGGTACAATCTCGGTTGATAGCGAGTGACCTGCCACAAAGGATTCTACTAAGAAAAATTCTTCATTTTCTTCAAAATAAGCGAATAGCTGAGGGATTTGGTCGTGCTGACCGAGCTTTTCTAGAACTTCTGCTTCTTTTTGAAAAAGACGGCGCGTAGTATTAATTAATTTCGGTTCGGTGGTACCGGGACGCAGGTGCTTGACAAAGCACTGCGGTTCTCCGGGACGGCGAATATCTTTGGCCAGATAGGTTTGCCCAAATTCTCCTGTTTCTATGACTTCAATGATTTGATAGCGTCCATCTAAAAGTTGGCTCACCATGATAATAACGCAGCCTTTTTTTGGTTGATTTTCGCAAGAAACAGTTGCACTGTTGAGTCAGTTGTATAGCCTTTTTCAGGTAAATTAGGTGTTCCTGGGCATTGGGAAAACTGGGCATTGGGCATTGGCAAAACAGGGCATTGGGTATTCGGAATAGTTGTTTCTTTCCTTCTTCTTCCTTTCCTTCTTCCGACTTCCATCGGACTTCTTCCCTCGGACTTCTTTCCTTCTGACTTCTGACTTCTGACTTCTGACTGAGATATTGCACCATTCTCAATTACTTGTTTAGGAACAGGCAAGATGCCTGTTCCACAAGAAAACTCACTCTTTGTGGAACGGGCATGTTGCCCGTTCTTGACAATGGTGCAACATCTCAGTTCTAACTGAGATATTGCACCATTCTCAATTACTTGTTTAGGAACAGGCAAGATGCCTGTTCCACAAGAAAAATCATTCTTTGTGGAACGGGCATCTTGCCCGTTCTTGACAATGGTGTAACATCTCAGTTCGGACATACTTTATTTTTTCAACATCTGCAAAGCTTGATATCCCAAAAAGAAAAAACCCAAAGCGCCGAGTACCGCTATCGTGTTCGCAAACACATCGACTGTAAAAAATTCGCCCATTGCAATATCCTCTGAAAACTGATATCTATCCTCGGCTTTTCGGTCGCTGTCTGGGTGAGGGGTCTTGCCCCTCGGTGCGGGCGAGCCGAAAGATGCTCACAAATTATAGCAAAGGAGGTGGTCAATCGATTTGAGATTTGAGATTTTAGATTTGAGATTGAAGCATTGACTTGCGCGAGATGAATCCGGGGGCTTGTATCCTGGATGCTTTCGGTCAATCGGTTTTAGATTTGAGATTTTAGATTTGAGATTGAAGCATTGACTTGCGCGAGATGAATCCGGGGGCTTGTATCCTGGATGCTTTCGGTCAATCGATTTTAGATTTTAGATTTTAGATTTGAGATTGAAGCATTGACTTGCGCGAGATGAATCCGGGGGCTTGTATCCTGGATGCTTTCGGTCAAAATAACTTTTCGGGCGATCGACTAGCTTTTTGTTTTAATATTTTTTAATATTTAGGGAGACAAATCCTGTACCGAAATTTTGAGGTCAGTTCGCTTTGATATTGTTAACCCTGCTAATTTTTTCTCTGATTGTAAGTAGAGCTTACACTAAGAATTTGCGCCGATCGGTCAAAAATGCGCCTCGAACCGACAGAAGTTCCGCCAGGCCCTCACCGGACTCCGCCGCACAGTTCCCTAAAGTTTCGGTAATCGTACCAGCATACAACGAGGCAGAGAATATTCGGGATTGCGCGATCGCCATTTTGGAGAGTACATCGCTGTCTGTGGACAACTTAGAGGTTTTAATTGTAGACGATCGCTCGACAGACGACACCAAGGCGATCGGGCAAACCCTGCAACAGCATCTCAACGACCCCCGGCTTAAAATATTAGCAGGTCAGCCGCGACCAACCAACCAATATTGGGCGGGCAAAAACTGGGCCTGCGCCCAAGCTGTGCAAATAGCAACCGGAGACTTCTTCTTATTTATCGATGCCGACGTGCGACTCAAACCAGGGGCGATCGAAACCGCTATCGCCACAGCCGAAACCGAGAAAATAGACTTGTTCACCTGTATGCCAGCGCTGGTTTGTGAGTGTTTTGCCGAGTGGTTAGTGCAGCCGATAATGTTCAATCACTTAGCAGTTTGCTTCGACTTCACCGCCGTCAACGATCCCTCGAAAACAGACAGTGCTTTTGCGGGTGGCCCGTTCATGTTATTTAGGCGATCGGGCTACGAAAAAATCGGGGGTCACGAAGCAGTTGCAAGCGAAATTGTGGAAGATGTGGAATTAGCTAGACGCATCAAACGTGCGAGTTTAAAGCTCGGACTTTATTCCGGTTCAAATTTGGCATCCGTGCGGATGTATCGGTCTTGGAACGCATTGTGGGAAGGCTGGACAAAGAATTTGTATCTCGGCGCTAACCGCAGTTGGGGCATGATGGTTTACATGGCTGCAATTATGTTTTTTCTTTATCCGATGCCGTGGTTGGCATTAGCTATTTTGCTGGCAAACGGGGACTTCGCAGAAATTCTCACAATCACCAATTACCAATTACCAATTACCAATTACCAATTGCCAATTACCTGGCTAACTATCTGTTTATCCGTAATCGTAATTTGGCAGCATTACACTTTGCGCCGCTTGGGTGCCGAGATTTCTGAATGTCCGACGAAATACTGGTGGTTGGGAGGTTTCGGAGGTGCGTTCGTGGCGGCGATGGCGATCGCCTCTGCGATTAAAACAGAAACCGGCTGGGGATGGACTTGGCGGGGTAGAGCTTTGCAAATTAAGAGTTAATAGCAGCAAGCTCAAATCATTCGTGACAACCGATCGTTTGTTGGTAACATTTATTGATAAATATGATTTTTATGAAGTCAAAGTCATGAATTTTATGAGTTGACTTTCATATCTGTTTATTTAATAATATTAATCAACATCCTCTTGCCTCCAATTGGAAGGAACCTCATGTCTGTTTACACTCTGAGTGATTTAAGTAATCACAATTCAGATTTGTTGCAAGGTGCTTCAAAACATAGCTGCCCGATCTGTAGCAGCCGCGCTCAAACCTCAGATTCGGGCGCCGAACGATCGGCCGCTCAAGCTTCCGCCTTCAGCAACTCTAACGATATCGATGCTCTGCTGGCAAGAAGTAGAGCAAACCCCGGACAGCCAGCCAAATGGAACGTCGCTCCCGGCGGCACCATCACCTACAGTTTTGTGACTGCTGACAGCGCGGCCAGTTATTTTCCATCTAGAGGCGAAACCAATATTGAGGAAGTTAACGATCAGATCAAACAGAATGTCCGCCAAATCTTGCGGGACAATTATGCCACAGTCTTGCCACTCAACTTTGTAGAAGTTCCAGACTCGGCCCAAAGCAACATCAGAATTATGTTTTCTGACGGGCCGGGTGCTGACGGCTATGCCTACAGTGGTTATCCGGGTCAGTTGGGCGCGGTCGCCATCCACCTCCAAAAGCTCAATGAAAACGATCCGGAAACAGCTTTTTCCGCAGGCCCCGGCAGTTACGGCCACTTTACTTTAATTCACGAAATCGCTCACGTGATGGGTTTGAAGCACCCCGGCAACTACAACGGCTCCAGCAGCGGCTTAACAGGAAACCCCGGAGACCCTCCGTATCTTCCGTTTGACAAGGACAATACGAGAAATACGATCATGTCCTACAACGCCGCATATAGAAGATTTAACGATCCCAACGCCGAAAATCCCCGGAGTTTGATGGCTTATGACATCCGGGCTTTGCAGTATCTTTACGGCGCACGCAGCGACTTTAACGGTGACAATAATGTTTACAAATTCGACAGCACTAATTTCAATACGGTTCAAACTATCTGGGACGGCGGTGGCAGTGATACTTTGGACTTTTCGGCACTGCCGGCCAACAACGTTTATTCTTTGGACATGAATCAGGGTAAGCCACTGACGACAAAGAGCGCTTTGGGAGATCTGGGCTACTATTTAGAACCTTCGCAGGTGGCGCTAGGTGCCGATCTCGATCGCATTTATACAACTGAAACCTTCGGCACGTACATTGCTTTTGGCGCGAATATCGAAAATCTGGTGGGTTCGCCCGGGAATGACCAGGTACTTGGAAATGAATTACCTAACAGTATTCTAGGCAGTGCGGGGATCGACACGATTAGTGGGGGGCGGCAAAGCGATACTTTGGACGGTGGCGAAGGCGGTGACTATATTTACGGCGACAAAGGCATGGACTTGTTAATTGGCGGGGGCGGGGGGGATGTGCTGCGGGGCGGTCGGGCAAACGATACTATTATCACCGGTGTCGGTGTCGATGGCATTGTGTTGGAGCCGGATGGGGGTACGGATACGATTGTTGATTTTGCTCCTGGTGTGGATTGGTTAGTGTTAGTTGATGGTTTGACATTCGAGCAACTGTCGATCGTACCTTCAGGCAACGATACTGAAATTCGGATCGGCAGCACCGGACAAGTCTTGGCGCTGTTACCGGGAATGGCGTTAAGTTCGATCGGGGAATCTGATTTTTTAGTTGTTTAAAGTGATAGAAACGGAGGACACGGTAATGCCGTTTCCACTCTGATTACGCTTGTGCATAAACAAAAGCAGGTACGCGCTTGTAAGCAGGCGTGCCAGATCGCTTTTCAATCTCCGGGTGAAAAATCACATTAACTTCAGGATAAAACATCAAAGCAGCACCCTCGCGAACCGCCCCGTAAATCACCTCGACATTTTCCATTTTTCCCACATTTCCCTGCACCGTAACCCGCTGATGTTCATGCAAACCAGCACTTTCTGCATCCGCACGATTCATCAAAATGCAGTTGCGGTGCGGCATTCCCCGGTATTTGTCATCAATTTTGTAAACCACAGTATTGTGCTGAGAATAGCTGCGTCCCGTCATCAATGCCACAACAATACCCTGTGTTGATTCCGATACTCCAAACTCTTTCGCTTCCGGTAATTTCAGCTTAGGTAAAGGCGTGACAAACATCTGCGCTTTCCCCGACTCAGTAGGGAATTTAGGTTCTGTAAAAATGCGACCGCCGATCGTGAATTCCTCTTTTGTTTCATCAATTGTCGCCATCTTTTCATAGCCCGGAATAGTTTTAGCAATCAATTGGCGAACGTATTTTGTGTCTTGAAGTCTGCGCCAATCAACAGGGAAATCGCCGTGAATGCGGCTGGCTAATTCTGTCAAAAAATAAACTTCAGGAATCAAATCCGAATTCTGGAGATGAGTTTCGCCCTCATCATTTAAACGCACAAAGTTATTCCCAGATTCCACGGTTGTTTTGTGAGGGTTTTCAAAGCGATTCAGCACGGGAATCACAATTGTATTGTGCTTGGCCAATCCGTGAAAATGCCCTAAATTCGGTTTGGTTGCGAGGTATATAACTGTTTCAACATTGCTTAAAGCCTGTTTTGCCTGCGTTGAATCGGGATTTGCCCCATACAAGTTGCCACCCAGACATATCAGCGTATCGACTTTGCCTGCATCTGCTGCTTCAATGAGCGATCGAGTGTCGTAGCCCTTAACAGGACTGAGGGGACGATTCAATAACTTTTCTAAAGCTTGTTGAATTTCTTTTTTCAGCTTCACAGTGACGCCCATAGAGCCGAATCCTTGGACGTTTGAGTGTCCTCTCACGGGCATTAATCCAGCACCTTCTTTGCCGACATTTCCTGTCATTAAGGCAGTATTGGCGATGCTAAAAACGTTATCTACACCGTTATCGTGTTGGGTAATTCCCATCGCCCAACCGAATACAACTCGCTGTGAAGTGCCGATAATTTTGGCTGCTGCCTCAATTTCTGTTTGGGAAACTCCGCAGGTTTTAGTAATAGTTTCCCAAGAGGTTTCGCGGGCGTGCTGGACTACTGCTTCCCAGCGTTCTGTATAGGCTTGTAAGTATTTTTCGTCCAGCAACTTTTGTTCGATTAGAGACTTTTGAATGCCGACAAATAGCGCCGTATCGCTGCCGGGAATTGGTTGCAAGTATAGCGAGGAAATATCGGAACCGGGGATGAGCGACTTGACAGGAAATGCGGGAGAACCAAACTTGACTAACCCGATTTCCATCACCGGATTGATTACAATTATTTTACCGCATTTGTCGCGAATTTTAATCAATTCGTTCATCAAACGGGGATGGTTGTAGGAAGAATTGCTGCCCGCGAGTACGACGCAATCTGCTTCCTTCAAGTTTTCTAGACTCACTAAGGAGGTGCGGGTGGCAAACATCTCGCTTAACCCGATTGTCGAGGGAGCGTGGCAGAGATCGGAACAATCTGCTAAGTTATTGGAACCCATCGCCCGCATCATCAATTGCAGCAGAAAAGCCGCTTCGTTGGAAGAGCGACCGGAACTGTAAGATGCCACTCGTTCGGGGGTTTTGCGAAAGGCTGCTTCGGCAATTTGATAAACTTCTTGCCAAGAAATGCGATCGTAATGAGAGGAACCAGCCCGCAAAATCATCGGAAAACTCAGCCTTCCCAGCCTATCGGCTTCCATTGAAGTTAATTGCTGAAGTTGTGCAATACTCTGCTGTTCAAAAAATTGAGTTGAGATAGCCGGCTTGATTTCAGCGGAGATTGCTTCGACGCTTTTCATGCAGCGCTGAAGTTTTTCGCCCTCTTCATTTGTAAAACCTCCTTTCTGCCCGCCAGTGCCCCAAGAACAGGACAAACAAGCGCTTTTATGCAGCAAAGTTTTCCAAAGTTTCGGCCCTTCAGGGGACAATGTATGTTCTGCCCAATATTCTATTACGGACAAACCGCCACCTATCTCTGGTGTTTCCTCGTTTGTCTCGTTGAATGGCGGGATTGGTTGGACATTTTGGGAGTTGACATCCATGTGGTTTACCTCGGGTTTTGATGGCTGGTTAATTCGGTGGGTAATTGCCAAAAAGGTTAAGCTTGTCACTCGAATTTTAGCGCAATTTTACTGCCAACACAATTAGCCAGTAGATAGATTTGTTTAACCTATCGGTTGAGCAACTCGACAGGCAGACGCGATGGCCTCTTGACAAAAAAAATGTATCTATTATAATAATTTATATACTCAGATATAAACACTACAAAATGCTAGAACTACATAAAAGTTATGTAATCGACGAAAATCAGCAGCCGATTGCTGTTCAAATCCCCCTTGAACAATTTGAGAAAATCGAGGAGATTTTGGAAAACTATGGTCTGGCTAAACTTATAGAAGAAACTGAAGGTGATGAGATATTATCAAAAGAACAAGCACTAAAGTATTATAACTCAATCAAACAAAATAATGTGGCAAGTTGAATATACAAATCGGTTCCTCAAAGAACTAGCTGCTTTACCTGCTGAAATTAGAAGTAGGATAGAACCTATAGTTTTTCAATTCTTAGAATCAGACAATCCCTTTGCATTAGGATATCTGGAAAAAATGAAAGGTTATCCAGATAAATATAAAATTCGTGTTGGTGACTACCGTATTGGACTCACAGTTGATGCACCGACAAAAACTTTAATTTGTCAGCGAGTAGCGCACCGCCGAGACATATACAGAATTTTTCCATAAAATTATGTTGATGAGAATTAGCAAAATATAATTATGTAGGGTGTGCGGCCCGCAACTTACCGCTGTCAATTTCACCGCTTCCCCTTATTTAATGCCTGCTTCCCAAATCCAAGACAAAGTAGTCGATCGCCCTCAGCAACATTCTGGTCATTCTGCAAATAATCTCCCAACCACTCGCAACTCCGAGCAATAATATTATTTAGTTCCAAATTCTCCACAGGCCACAGAATTACACTTCTATCCCTGCTAGCAAAAGCCAGAGTTTTGCTGTCCGAACTAAAAGTAACGCTCAACACCCGATCGCTCGATTCCAAAGTCTTAGATAGCAGCGCCTTCTTGCCGTCAAAATCCCACAGTTTAACAGTATTTCCCCCACTCGCCGCCGCAATCAACTTGCCGTCGGGACTAAAACTCACGCTTTCTACAGTATCGCTGTGGTCGAGTTTTTCAGTTAAATTGGCAACCTTTCCATCAAACTCCCACAAGTAAACTTTTTTGTCAGCGCAAGCAGCAGCAATAGTCTTACCGTCGGGACTAAAACTCACATTTTTAACGCTGTCCTCGTGGTCGAGAGTTTTCAGAATCTTCGCCGACGAACCGTTAAATTGCCAGAGGTAAACTCTCTTTTCTCCGGTAATTTCAAAAGCCTTTTTCTTTCCGCTTGCCTTGTCCTCAGCAGCGGTAGCAGTAGCAATAGTTTTGCCGTCGGGACTGAAGCTAACACTAATTACGGGATTGCTGTGATCTAGTTTTGCCAACAAAGTTGCTTTAGAACCGTTCCAGCGCCAGAGGTACAATTTGCGATCGGCACTTGCGGCGGCAATTATCTTTCCGTCTGGACTAAAACTCACGCTTTTAACAATGCCACTGTGGCTGAGAGTATCTAACAGTTGACCGTTTAAATTCCAGACTTTCACGGTTTTGTCATCGCTGGCAGAAGCAACAGTTTTATCATCAGGCGAAATGCTCACCCAGGTAACAGAATCTTTGTGACCTTCTAAGGTTTTGAATAAACTGCCGTCATCCCGCCAAAGTCTCACTGTTTTGTCCCCGCTAGCAGAGGCAATTGTTTTGCTGTCACGACTAAAACTAACTTTGTAAACCCAGTCTCCATGTCCCGATAAAATCTTATTCAGCGGAGTGCTGTCCGGTTTCCAAATTTTCACTATTTTGTCCTTACTTGCGGAAGCAATAGTGCCGTCGCCGCTGAAACTTACGGCTCTTACGTCGTCTTGATGTCCTCGAAAAGTGTTGAGCAAAGTGCCGCTGCGACTCCAAATTTTTACCGTATCGTCTGCACTGCCGGTGACAATTTTTTTGCCGTCGCGACTGAAACTCGCGCTGACAACTTCATCGTTGTGTCCTTTGAGAGTTCTGATTTCCTCACCGTTTCTGTTCCAAACTTTGGCTGTGGTGTCGGCACTTGCTGAGACGAGTTCTTGACTGTTTGGACTGAACTTAATGCTGTAAACAATGTCAGAATGTTTGGTTAATGTTTTGGGATTAATTCTAAATTTCTGGGTTTTACTTTCTCTGTTCCAAAGTTTGACAGTTTTGTCAACACTTGCTGAGGCAATTGTTTTGCCGTCGGGACTGAAAGTGACGCCGAGTACCCAGTCTTTGTGTCCGGTTAAGGTTTGCAGCAATTTTTTGTTCGCAAGGTTCCAGATTTTGACGGTGTTGTCGTGACTGGCGGAAGCTAGGGTTTTGCCGTCTGGACTGAAACTGACGCTGGTGACGATATCGCGGTGGCCCGATAAAATGCCGATGGCACTTTTGTCGTTATCTACTTGCCAAATTCTAATTGTGCGATCGGCACAACCAGTAGCGATCGTTTTCCCATCAGGACTAAAACTAACACTCGTCACGCTATCTGGGTGATTGAAAGTTTTTAATAACTTACCTTCTTTGCTCCACAATTTAACAGTTTTGTCAGCACTTGCCGAAGCAACTGAATTGCCGTCGGGACTGACACTAACATCCAAAACAAACTTGCTGTGCTGCTCGAAACGGTTGCGTTCTTGCACCCCGGAAACTGCTTGTCTGAGTCTTTCAGCAATTTGATTTTTAGTCTCCACAGGCAGCGCTGTACTTTTCAGAGAATCGCGACCAATTTTGATACTATTTCTCAACACTCCTAATTGATTTTTTTCATTAGAAAGCACCAAAGCTTCCGACGCCGAATTTAGGGCATCCGTCCGACTTTTTTCTGCTTCTTGCCGCGCGCTTTCTGCTAATTTTGCTTGCTCGAATGCCATCCCCGAAACACCTGCGAGTACAAGCACTCCTAGAACCGCCGCCCGCAATTGCCATCTCCGAGTTTCGTAAAGTTGAGCTTCCGCTTCGTGCTGTTTCTCTCTAGCTTCCGACAGCAAAGCATCTTGCTCTCTGTCTTTGCGAATTTGTTCAATTTCATCTCGGTTAATTTGGTTTTGCTTTCGCAGCTCCTCAAATTCTGCTTTTTGATCTAATTCTTGCTGCTGGCGAATGAAGCTAACTAGATAGTCGTGAACGAGCTGATAAAGCTCTGCAGGCAGTTCCGTCCAGCGAAAAACTAAACCAGATTTTACTAACAGTTCTAAGACTAGATCTAATTTGTCAGCTTCGGCAAATGTCGCTAAATTAGAGGCTAATTCGGCGCGGGTTTTTAGGGGACGTATCTCATCTTCATCTGTGAGCAAATACAATACTCTGCGCGCTGCTACTTCATTCTCTGGACCGCAATCTTTGATGACTTCTTCTAGAAACCTTTCGACTAATTTTTGTTGCGGATTGTTGCCGAGTTCCTGATATTGACTTAAAGTTCTAATGTTCTCTTGTTGCAGTTGAGCGCCGACAAGTTGTAGTTCGATCGGGCGGACTTCTCCCAATTCTCCCGCTAAATCTTTGACTAATTCTTCGATCAGCTCCGGTTCTAAGTAAAACTGCGCTCGCTCAGTTAAAGTGCGAATTACCGATCGCGCATCAAGCAGCGAAAAATTTCCCAAATAAAACAGAATGTTTTTGCTGAGAATGTCCTCTAAAATATCATTATTAACGAATCCGGTCTGGTTTTTGGGTCGGGAAAATTCCAGCAAATAGTGCAGGTAATCTTCCCGCAAGCACAGGACAACTTTTAAGTATTTGATTTTCAAGCATTCCCGCAAAAAATCAAAAAATATTTGTCGTTCCGCTGGCTCTTTCCACACGAAAAAAAACTCTTCAAATTGGTCAAATATCAGAACAGTCACTAAATGTTCGGAATTTCTTTGCAGCTCCTTGATAATGTTTTCGTATTCGATCGCCTGTTGTTCTATGATTAATGCGACTGGCTGTGACTGCTCCTTTTGATCCTCATTATTCCCAGTCGCTCCACCGTGAAATCCCGAAATAAGATTTCCCTTGACTTCGCCTGCTGCTACGGTCAAATCTACCGGAGCAGTTTCTGGTACTGCTTCGGAAATTTCCGGATCGAATATTTCAGCTTTTCCAGCAGATAACTGTCTGGTCAATTCCCGCGGCCAGTTGTTGTAAACTTGCAGCACTACGGGCAAAACAGTCCGCATTTCTATTTTTTTTTGTTGGAGAGCTGGTACTAATCCTCCCGTGACTATTGAACTTTTGCCAACTCCAGACTGACCGTAAATTACTGTCAGTTTGTCGGGGGTATTGTTCATCCTATATATCAAGCGGTTGAGGTCTTGTTCTCTGCCGGAAGCAGTAATTTCGTCAGCAATAGTAGCAGCGTCGGCAACAGTTTCGGCGACGGAATTAACCGCTTCTCTGTGCGGCTGCAACTTTCCGGCTCCAATAAAAGCTCGGAACCGATACGTGTGTTCCACCGCTCGATAATCTTGCTTAATTTGAAATGCTTCGAGATATTCTCCCCGCTGAAAATAGAGCGATCGCAGCATTTCTAAAACCCGCAAATACAGTTGCGGGTTGTAGCACGCTTCGGTTTCCGAGCGAGCAACCTCTAAATGCGCGATCGCCTCCTCCATTTCCCCCAACTGACTCTGCGCCTCTGCTAAAATTAACAGATACAAGCCTAGATGCTGCGACTTTACAGGCGTTCCCTGTCCCGTCCCTTCTAAATTTGAGTTGAGAATGTCTAGAGCCATTAAAGCCCATTCTTTCGCCCCTTGCCAGTTCTTTTGCTCTAAGGCTACTCTAGCCAAAAAGCCGTAATCTTGAGCCAAATTAACTGCTGAATTTTCCATATTTTCATGTAACCTCCGAGCTTTGATAGCTAAATTCCAGAGTGCATCCCAATCTTCTAAATGCTGCAATACTTCGCCAAGTTGATTGATGAATATACCAACGGCATCCGGCCGTCCCGCCCGTTCTAAAACATCAATACATTCCTGAAAATAATTCTTAGCTTCCGTCCAGTAAGGACGGTTGCCGCTGCGGTGTTGTTCTGCTTGGAAGCGGTAGCAAAGACCGATATGGAATAGCAAAATTCCCTCTAACACCGGTGCAGCGTGAACGGTAAATAACAAATCGCTAAATTGTGTTTTTGGCCCAATAAATGCTAGTTGATGCTTCCAAAAAGTGAGACTTTTTTGATACAACTCAAGAGCAGCAGGGATGCGGTGACAAGCATATTCGTGCCTACCGCGAATAAATTGCAAACTCGCTTCAATAGCTGGTTCTAATCTGATATTGCAAGTTTGCAAGTCTTGGCTAGCCGACTCTAATTCACTCAAAGAATTGGCTCCGAGAATGGCAGAATTAGTTAAACGCCAATTGCCACTTTCTAAAATGTTGGAAAAAATGCGATCGGCACTTTTGCCAAGGAAATCCACCAAGTCGTCGGGGCCAATCACAAATTCAACACTTGTCGTCCAAGTTTCGATATCTGTTACTAACCGAATCAGTTTTTTTAAGATTTTGTCTGTCACCCACAGCACCACCGGGAAGGGAAAATTATTCCGAAATTCTTCCCTCACGTAGTTGGTAGAAGTCAGCAGTCGATCGATCGCACTTACCGATTCCAAGCCAAACACCATTAAAGCTGACGGGTGGCTGCAGGAAACTTTGGTTTCTATCGTCGTGTAAAGAGTTTTAACAGATGGCGGGAGGACAATTTCTGGAATCTCGATACCCGACTCCTCCCGCAATTGCCGTGCCGTTTGCTCTCTCATCGCACTGTAATTGCACCGTACCAAAATCAGCGAAAATTGCCCCTGAGACATCGAGAGAGTCCGGGTGAGAGTTTGCAGCGAACTTTTGTTTTGCTGTGCTGCGGTGTCTTGCTGGCAGTGGGAATTAATCATAATTAATATTTGAAAAAGTTTCTGAGGATAGGTGCTGTCAACTGCCGAAAAAAGGAAGTTCGGCAACGGATTTTTTAACGGATGTAACGGATGTAACGGATGTCAGTTCGGCAACGGATTTTTTAACGGATGTAACGGATGTAACGGATGGAAGGAATCGACTGCTGGGGAAAGTGTAATTAAGAACATCCTAACCGTTTTGGCGGTTGCTCTAAGTTTACTTTTACTCCTTTTTACGTTTGCCAATCACAGTGAAGAATCACATGATTAATTTTATTTGTGCCCTTTAGGGCGATTTCCCCTCACTGGGAACTCTCAATTAGTTAAGTTTATTTCAGCCTGCATACTTATTATTTTAGCCGATCGCATTAAAGCATACCCAAAAAAATACATACTCTGTTATTCGCATATTCCCAGCAAAATCAACCGGATTTTACTTAAATCTTGATAATTGCTCAAATTCTACCCAGCCAAAGAGTCTTTGTTTGGGGGGATCCCAGCCATCGCCCAAATCGCGCAAATCCGATTCAGTTATTCGCATATCGCTGAAATCCGGCATTCCTTGCTTGACTGGCCCCTGGCGGCACTGAGATAAACTACCGGGGGCGGCTCATCAATTACAGGTTGAAGATTTTTTGTCATAAATTTACTAATCTCCATATCTAAAGTAGCTGTAAAATCAGGTTCATCCCAATCCTCGCTTTCTTCAATGCTGATTGTTGTTGGTGGCCCAATATCAAAATCTAGCTCATCGCCAAAATCCGAAACTTTCTTAATAGGATCTATTTTCTGACTGGTATCAGTGGCCAAAGCTTGAGTTGTATTGGCTATTAGTACGATCGGCAGTGCTACTATGGCACTTATTGTTTGTCGCGCCGTGATTTTCCTCATGGTATCCTCCTGATATAAACTTAACTTTGGTGCTGCTATACATTCAACTTCTGCGGCTACTTTAGAGCGCTGTCAGTCGATTTTAGATTTTAGGTTTTAGATTTACTCCACAGATGAATCTGAGAGCTTTAACTAGGGTCTAAAATTGTGGGATACTTACCACCCATGTAGTTCGCAAGTATCCGTTTTTCAGCAGATTCATTAATTAATAGTGGCTTGTTTTTCCACAGGATATAACCTTATCTGTGACTCTTCGTGGCAAGTTTGCTTAACGGAGCATATCCGGTCAACTGTTTGCCTTTGTATTTACTACGTGAAAACTCTTAAACAGTCAGGTTTTCCCGTTAAGTAATTCCCCAGCCTTTGCGAGTGTTCATCTCAGACTCAAAGCAAAGTGGGTGAGAAGTTCGCGCGTGCGTAGCTATCCCGTAGGGAATCGCACACCTGTTTTGGCACACCTGTTTTGGCACACCTGTTTTCGCACTCCCGCGCTGCCACCAGCAAGCTGATGTGACATACCACAGCCACCGGATACCTGTCAATACTTATATCTTAACATTTCTAAGTTTTTTCATACTTCTCGTTACCAGGAAGAGCCTGGTAACGCAGCTTGGCGAGGCACAGCCTCCCGCCAAGTCGAGAGGGCTCCTATTTCGTCAAGCCGTGTTCGAGGGCGAAGCGAACCAACTCAGTACGGCTGTTAGTACCCGTCTTGCTAAACAAACGGCTGACGTACTTTTCCACATTACGCACGCTAGTTTCCAAGCGGCGGGCAATTTCCTTATTCATCAAACCTTGAGCAACCAAATCCAAAACACTTTGTTCTCGCGGAGTCAAATCAATTTTAATCGGCGAAGGACTTTGGGCGATCGAACTCCGCCCACTCAGCAAAGACTCAATTCTCGCCATTTGGCTTGTCAAAGCAGCAATATCTGGACTTTCAGGATTTTCGCTTGTCTCCTTAGCAGCCGCGCGGCGGGCTAGCAAATTCGTTACTATTGCTACTAATTCGTCGGGATCGAAGGGCTTAGAAAGATAAGCATCGCAGCCTGCTTGATAGCCTTGAATACGATCGCTCGTCATCCCCTTAGCCGTCAAAAACACCACCGGCAAAGCCTTATAGCGAGGATCTTCCCGCACTTGCTTGAGAAATTGATAACCGTCCACCTGGGGCATCATAATGTCTGAAATCACCAAATCGGGATTGTACTGCTGCAAGAGTTCCCACCCATCCCGAGCATTACTGGCAACCTCAACCGCAAAATCGCTATCTTCCAAATAAGCTTGTACTGCTTCCCGCAAGCCCGGTTCATCATCTACCAATAATAATCGTGCTGACATCTCTGTTACCTTCTTAATAGTGTAAATATTGTAGGTTGGGTTGAGGAACGAAACCCAAATCTTCATTTTAAATAAGGTGTTGGGCGGAGCGAAGCGTAGGGTTCGCCATCGCTCAACCCAACCTACAGAATAAAAACTTGAGCTCAAAACTCACAACTATTGTCTTTTTTTTCCCCTTAAACTTTGGAACGATCGGTCAAAATTTCATAGCCAGTTTCCGTCACCAACACAGTATGCTCAAACTGCGCTGACATAGCATTGTCAACGGTTACAGCAGTCCACTTGTCAGAAAGCGTCCGAGTGTACTTAGAACCGGCATTCAGAATCGGTTCGATCGCCAATGTCATGCCCGCTCGCAATTTCACGTTCGGCATTTCCCGCGTGCGGAAATTGAAAACCGACGGTTCCTCGTGCAAATTTCGCCCGACACCGTGGCCGGTAAACTCCTCAACGATGTTAAAACCGTTGCTTTTGACATGATCTTCGATCGCACCAGCCAGATCGAGCAAATAAGCTCCAGCCTTCACTTGTTCGATGCCTTTGTAGAGAGCTTCTTCTGCGACTCGGATTAATTTGGCCGATTCGGGAGTCACTTCCACAACTGCGATCGTAATGCAAGAATCGCCGTGAAAACCTTGGTAATATGCCCCCGTATCTACCTTGAGAACATCTCCGGCCCGAATTACCTTTTTGGCGCTGGGGATGCCGTGAACAACTTCGTTATTAATGCTAGAGCAAATCGATCCGGGAAAACCGTGATAGCCTTTAAAACTCGGAGTTGCCCCCATAGCACGGATGCGTTTTTCGGCATAAGCATCCAAATCAGCAGTAGTCATTCCCGGTTTCACCATTTGGGAAATTTCTTTGAGTACCGTTGCAACGATTTTCGCTGCCTGCCGCATAATTTCGATTTCGCGTTCCGACTTAATTTCAATGCCTCGACGCTGTTTTTTGACTTGGGGTGCTTGAGTTGGGCTAGAAAGCAGACTGCTAAAAATATTCATGTATTGATTGGCGGGTAATTTTGTACTTTGACGGCAGGTTGAAGCAAAAAAAACGGTAAATATCCAGTTTTTTGTGGAAAAACGGGTGTCTTGTTCCGAACTGTCGATCGCTTGTCCTTTAAGCTAGCTTAATATTTTTCTCACTAATCGGCACGGGATTGGGGGGTCAATCGATTTTAGATTTTAGATTTTAGATTTTAGATTGAAGCATTGACCCCCCGAATAAATTCGGGGGATCCTTTATCGGATACAGGTTTTGTATTTCCCCGGTCCTGAGTCTGCTTTCGGAATGAATCCGGGGGCTTGTATCCTGGATGCTTGATTGTCAACAAAGCGGTTTTAACCGCCGAGTCCGTTGGAAATCACCGATATTGTCAATCAGCCTTCACGGACGGCCTCTCCTGCCCAACCCCTACTCCCCACAAGAAAATTTACTCTTTGTGGAACAGGCATCTTGCCTGTTCTTGAGCATGGTGCAAGATATCTGTTGGAACGGGATTTCCGAGCATTCCTGCGAGGTTAGCAATTGTGGCAATTAACTTATTTATGTCAACTGGTTTAGATAAGTGCATCTGGAAACCCGCTTCCAGCGCTTGCTGGCGCTCTTCCTCTCTCGCGTAGGCTGTCAGGGCGATCGCAGGCATCTTTCCACCCCTGAGCACTTCCATTTCTCTCACCCGCGCCATCAACTCATAGCCGTCTGCTTCCGGCATTCCAATGTCGCTCAGCAGCACATCCGGCCAATAACTCTCCAGTGCAGCTAGAGCCCCGGCCACCGATGATGCCGATCGCACTATAGCTCCTTCGTCCTCAAGTAAAGCAATCAAAAACTCCCGCGTGTCATCGTCATCATCCACCACCAGCAATTGCAAATTAGTCAGAGTGGGGAGAACCTCTGTCGCGTCATTGAGCGGTGACCAATCATCGTCAGCAGCGAGGGCCTTCCTCTGTGCCACAGGTAAAGCCACCGTAAATTTCGCACCCGCGCCCGGATTATTCTCTGCATACACCTTACCGCCGTGCAGTTCCACCAAGTGACGGACGATCGCCAATCCCAGTCCCAAACCCCCGTAAGACCTAGTTGTACTGCTATCAGCTTGGCGGAAGCGATCGAAAACATAAGGCAAAAAATCAGGAGCGATACCAATGCCACTATCAATTATCTGAATTTGAGCCTCATCGCCAACAGACTCTAACCGCACCTGTACTTTACCCTCTTGCGGACTAAACTTAATCGCATTTGACAGCAAATTCCACACAATTTGCTGCAAGCGATCGGGATCGCCGATAACTTCACCTACATTGGGACTGCAGGTTAATTCTAGGACTATTGATTTTTCCTCAGTCAGCGGCTGCAAAGAATCTATTGCCAGCTTGATCGCAGATTCCAACCGAATCGGATGCTTATTTAAATTTAGTTTCCCCCGTAGAATCCGCGAAACATCTAAAATATCTTCAATGAGTTGAGATTGAGATTTAGCATTACGTTCAATTGTTTCTAGGGCTTTCTCTATAGTGTCTTGGTCAAATGTTTTGGTACGAAGCAGCCTAGACCAGCCGAGAATTGCATTTAAAGGAGTACGGAGTTCGTGAGAGAGAATAGCTAGAAATTCATCCTTCATCTGGTTAGCTCTCTCCGCTTCTTGCCGCGCTACTTGTTCGCGGATTAGTCTGCTGCGTTCTTCCTCTGCTTGCTTGCGGTCTGTGACATCTCTAACCGTGCCCACGTGACCGATCAGATTTCCCAAATCCGAAAACATTGGCGACGACTGCACGTGAATCCAACGCACAGTTTCGCTACCAGCTAATCGAAACTCGTTAGAATATTCCTGACTTTCTTTAATCCAAGCTAACCAATCTGCTACTACGCGATCGCGATCTTCTGGATGAACTTCCCGCTGCCAAACCTCTGCCAAACTTTCCTCCAAAGTTAACCCGCAAATCGCTTGACACCGTGGGTTGATGTAAGTACAGCGGCCTTCAACGTCAGCTAAGTAAATTCCCAGTGGTGAACAAGCACACAAAGTGCGAAACCGCTCTTCACTTTTACTTAGTTCACTATTAACCGCAGCTAACTGTGTTGCTTGCTGCTTCACCTCGACTGTTTTTTGGAACAATTCCACAAATACCTGCACCTTCGAGGTCAATATTTCCGGTTCCAAGGGTTTGAAGAGGTAATCCACCGCACCCAGAGAATAACCTTTAAACACGTGGGTGTCATTACTGCTGAATGCTGTGATAAAAATAATCGGAGTCGCTCGCGAGCGATCTCTAGAGCGAATCAATGTTGCTGTCTCAAATCCATCCATTCCCGGCATCTGCACATCAAGCAAAATTACCGCAAAATCTTCATTAAGCAGACATCTCAGAGCCTCCGCGCCCGAATTAGCTTGTACTAGATGATAAGAGGGGCTGTTGAGAATAGCTTCTAGAGCTACCAAATTTTCTGGGCGATCGTCAACTAAAAGGACATTTACTCGATGGGGGGACTGCAGATTCATAATTTTTTTAATCTTTAATTCTTAGCAAATTGACTAAACAGGGAGCGATTTTAGAGAGGGGTAAAATCCAGTCTACTTCAACATTTGCGATCGCCGACGCTGGCATGGTCGGGCATAGAGCCGAAGCCGGTTCCTCCGCAAATGTCAATCCTCCCTCAGCTTTAATTTTTGCCAGCCCTTTAGTGCCATCCGAATTAGCTCCCGTTAAAATTATCCCGATAACTTTCTCCCCAAAGGCATCCGCAGCAGACTCAAACAGCACATCGATTGATGGCCGCGCGTAGGAGACAGGAGCCTCAGTTGATAGTGCAAATTTAGGAGTGCCGCGATTGGGGATTGGGGATTTTGAATTATGGATTGACTCCACTGCCATGCTCCCCCATTCTGTAAACTTGTTTTCATACAGGCTAAACTCCTCCTCAGAGGGCGATTCTATTAGCAAGTGATAGTCAGCGGGAGCCAAGTAAACCCGTCCAGGTGCGATCTCCTCTTTGTCTTGGGCCTCTGTGATTGGGAGAGAGCTTTGCTTTTGTAAAAAATAAGTAAGCTTATTCTGAGAACTCTTATGGCGGTGTTGGACAATAACTACAGGCAAAGGAAAGCTTTGTGGCAAATCTGCCAGCAGCACAGTCAGAGCCTCTAGCCCTCCCAAAGACGTGCCAACAACCACTATTTCAAAAATTTTTTTATTTAACTCTTCGGTAGAGTTTATCACTACTTTCAATGGGTTCATAGTATTTTTCATAAGGTGTAAAAGTCAGAGATTCCTGATGTCCTAGCCCTAAAACTCCAAACATTCCCAGGCTCTCATAAAAAAGCTTGTGTACCCGCTCTTGGAGGTGTGAATTGAAATAAATCATCACATTACGGCATAAAATAACATTAAATTCATTAAAAGAATTATCCGTTGCTAGGTTGTGGTGAGCAAAGACAATATTATCTTTAAGTGAAGAGCGAAAAATCGCATTTTCATAGGCGGCAGTGTAATACTCAGAAAACGCTTTCTTGCCCCCCGCTTGGTGGTATAGTTGCGTATATCCTTGCATTTGTTTCAGCGGAAATATCCCTGTTTTCGCTGTTTTCAAAACTAATTCATTCATGTCCGTAGCGTAAATTCGGCAACGGTCATACAGTCCTTCTTCTTGCAGCAAGATTGCCATAGAATAGACTTCTTCTCCCGTTGAACATCCAGCGTGCCAAATCCGAATAAAAGGATAAGTACGCAGCACCGGCACCACTTTATTTCTGAAACTAATGTAAAAGCTGGGATCGCGAAACATCGCGGTTACATTGACAGAAATGTCCAGCAGCAAACGGTCTAGGTAAGCAGGATTGTGAAGTACCTTTTCCTGAAGTGCAGAGACAGTGGTGAGCCGTTCCGAGCGAATAGTGTTCCAAATACGGCGCTTGAGAGAGGCAAGAGCATAATTGCGAAAATCAAATCCGTAATAGCGAAACATTCCCTCTAGTAGGAGTTGAATTTCGATTGTTTCAAGTTCATGGCTTTCGGACATTTTTAATTAGTTATTGGGAATTGGGCATGGGGCATGGGGCATGGGGCATGGGGCATGGGGCATGGGGCATTGTTGGCTGTTGACTGCTGGCTGTTGACTGTTGACTGTTGACTGCTGACTGTTGACTGCTGACTGTTGACTGTTGACTGTTGACTGCTGACTGTTGACTGTTGACTGCTGACTGTTGACTGTTCACGGTTGACTGTTGACTGTTCACTGCTTACTAATGACTAATGACTAATGACTAATGACTAATGACTAATGACTAATGACTAATGACTAATGACTATCGATAAAGCCAGACACGCAGCAGCGAGAGCAACTGTTCCGTATCCACAGGTTTGGTAATGTAGTCAGACGCACCCGCTTCGATACATTTTTCCCGATCGCCCTTCATCGCTTTCGCAGTCAGAGCAATCATTGGCAGGGAAGCAAATTGAGGCATTTTCCGAATTGCTTGCATTGTTTCGTAACCGTCCATCTCTGGCATCATCACGTCCATCAACACAATATTTATGTCAGGCGTATTTTGCAATTTAGCAATGCCCTCTCTGCCATTCTCAGCATACTCAATTTTCATTTTATGGCGCTCCAGCATACTTGTGAGGGCGAAAATATTCCGCATATCGTCGTCAACAATCAAGACTGTTTTGCCCGCGAGGGTCGAATCTGTTTGATACAATTGCTCTAGCATTTGGCGCTTCGGTTCCGGCAAATTTGCTTGGACTCGGTGCAAAAACAAAGCTGTTTCATCTAACAAACGTTCCGGCGAGCGCACATCTTTAATAATGATTGTTTCCGCCATGCGCTTCAGTTGAGTTTCTTCGGTTCTCGTCAAATCTTTGCCCGTATAAATAATAAGCGGCAGACTTTTCAAAGTAGCCTGTTGCTTGATTTGCTCGATCAGTTCAAAACCAGTCATATCTGGTAGTCCTAAATCGAGTACAACGCAGTCAAAATGCCCCGATTTCAAAGTTGCTAGCGCCTCTGCACCACTCCCCACAGCCGTTGTAGAAACATCGTGATTGCCGATTAAATCCACAATGCCCAGACGCTGTGTTTCGTCGTCTTCCACGACTAGCAAATTCTTCACTGGCCGCTCCACAAACCCCTTAATATCAGTTAAAGCTGTGCTCAAAGCTTCGCGGCTGACAGGCTTTTGTAGGTAGGCGATCGCCCCTAACTGCAAACTGCGCTGCCGCCCTTCTTCCACTGATACAATGTGAACCGGAATGTGGCGCGTACTTGGATCGTGCTTCAAGCGATCGAGCACTGTCCAGCCATCCATCACAGGCAAGTTTAGATCCAGCATAATCGCAGTTGGCTTGAACTCTCGCGCCATCGCCAAGCCGATATCGCTCCGTAAAGCCACTAAACCTTTAAAACCCTGATCCCGCGCCATATCCAAAAGAATGCGAGCGAAGTTCACGTCATCTTCAATAATCAACAGTACGCGATCGTCGAGATCGACATTTTCCCGATCGTCAGCGATAATCGGTGATGGATAAGGGGCGATCGGCAAGTTGAAATTCGGCGAAGGAACAGCAGAAGAAATAGCAGCGGGCAATTGAGCCGTTTGCTTGCCCATTTCCGATTCTTTATCAATCATTGTTCGTGATTCTTGGTAAGTTTGCGGCAGATAAAGCGTGAACCTGCTACCCTCACCAGGGCGACTTGTCAATTTAATTTCTCCGCCTAACAGATTAGCGATTTCTCTACTAATTGACAAACCCAAACCCGTCCCGCCGTATTTGCGGCTAGTGCTACCATCAGCTTGTTGGAAAGCCTCAAAAATAACCCTGTGTTTTTCAGCCGAAATCCCAATCCCCGTATCGCTAACTGAGAAAGCCAAAACACTAGCGGAACTCCTTAAACTTTCTATCTCTAAACTCCACCCTTGCCGCGCTACTTCGACACGCAATTTCACCTCACCCCGCTCCGTAAACTTAAACGCATTAGAGAGGAGATTCTTCAAAACTTGTTGCAGCCGTTTAGCATCAGTATAGAGACCTTTTGGCAACCCAGGCTCAAGCTCGATTTGAAAACTCAACTTCTTATCCAGGGCGATTTGGCGGAAAGTTCTATCCAAATGATCTCGCAAGTCCGGAAACAACACTTGCTCAATTTCCACCGACATCGTGCCTGATTCAATCTTAGCCAGATCCAAGATGTCATTAATCAGCCCTAACAAATCAGTTCCCGCCGAGTAAATTGTGCGCGTGTATTCAACTTGCTTCTGAGTCAAATTGCCTTCAGTATTGTCAGAAAGCAAGCGAGCCAGAATCAACAACGAATTCAGCGGAGTTCGCAACTCGTGAGACATATTTGCCAGAAACTCCGACTTATACTTAGAAGTTAGAGCCAACTGTTCGGCTCTTTCTTCCAACAACCCCCTCGCCTGTTCGATATCTCGGTTTTTCCGCTCAACTTCCTTATTTTGCAGCGCTAGCAATTCAGCTTGTTCTTCTAGTTCTTCATTTGTTTGTTGCAACTCTTCCTGCTGCTTCTTCAGCAGTTCCTCATTCGTCTGCTGCAACTGCGCTTGCTGTTCTAGCCGCTTGTTAGTTTCCGTGAGTTCCTTTTGCTGAGCTTGCAACTCTTCAGCCAAAGATTGCGACTGTTTCAACAACTCTTCCGTCCGCATACTCGCCGCAATTGTATTTAAAACAATGGCAATACTTTCCGTGAGTTGGTCGAGGAATGTTAAGTGAATTTCGCTGAAGCGGCGGAACGAAGCTAGCTCAATTACCGCTGTCACCTGCCCTTCAAACAGTACAGGTAAAACCACGACATTCAGCGGCGTAGATTCTCCCAGACCTGAACTAATTTTAACGTAGTTGTCCGGCACTTCTGTCAGCAGTATTCTTTCCTTCTCTAGGGCGCACTGTCCGACCAAACCTTCGCCTAAATGGAATTTATTTCCTAAGCTTTTACGTTCCCGGTAGGCGTAGGTACTTAACAGTTTGAGGAAGGGGTCGTGTTCTACAGTTTCCATCATAAAGAAGACGCCATGCTGAGCAGAAACCAGCGGTGTTAATTCCGAGAGGATTAATTTAGAAACTGTTTCTAAATCCCGCTGACCTTGTAGCATTCTAGTGAACTTAGCGAGGTTGGTCTTGAGCCAATCTTGCTCCGTATTCTTCTGCGTTGTCTCCCGGAGATTGGCAATCATCTGGTTGATGTTGTCCTTGACGATCGCAACTTCTCCTTCAGCAGCGACGGAAATTGACCTCGTTAAATCGCCTTTAGTAACACCAATTGCCACTTCCGCGATCGCGCGCACCTGAGTAGTCAAATTCGCCGCCAATTCATTCACATTATCCGTCAAATCTCGCCACGTCCCCGCCGCCCCCGGAACCTTCGCCTGACCGCCTAACTTCCCTTCAATTCCCACCTCCCGGGCCACCGTACTAACTTGATCGGCAAACGTCGCCAGCGTGTCGATCATCTCATTAATCGTATCTGCCAGAGTCGCAATTTCTCCCTTAGCTTCCAGCATTAATTTTCGCTTCAAATCACCATTCGCCACCGCCGTCACAACCTTAGCGATACCCCGCACTTGCGCTGTCAAATTTCCCGCCATCGAGTTTACGTTGTCGGTTAAATCTTTCCAAGTTCCCGCAACTCCTTTCACCTCCGCTTGACCGCCCAATTTACCCTCTGTTCCCACCTCCCGCGCCACCCGCGTTACCTCAGAAGCGAAGGAATTAAGCTGATCCACCATCACGTTAATAGTGTCTTTCAGTTCAAGAATTTCGCCTTTGACATCTACTGTAATTTTCTTAGATAAATCGCCATTTGCTACCGCTTTCGTCACTTCCGCAATATTCCGCACCTGCGCCGTCAAATTCCCGGCCATCAAGTTAACATTATCAGTTAAATCTTTCCAAGTCCCCCCTACACCCCGCACATAAGCTTGCACACCTAATTTACCTTCCGTTCCTACTTCCCTCGCCACCCGCGTTACTTCAGATGCGAAGGAACTCAACTGATCCACCATGATGTTAATCGTGTTTTTCAGTTCGAGAATTTCCCCTTTCACATCGACAGTAATTTTCTTGGATAAATCGCCATTTGCCACAGCCGTTGTCACTTCCGCAATGTTCCGCACTTGGGCGGTAAGATTACCCGCCATCGAGTTAACGGAATCCGTTAAATCTTTCCAGGTTCCCGCCACCCCTTTAACTTCAGCTTGCACGCCTAATTTCCCTTCGTTTCCAACTTCCCTAGCAACCCTGGTTACTTCTGAAGCGAAGGAATTTAATTGATCCACCATCGTGTTGACAGTGTTTTTGAGTTCCAGAATTTCACCTTTAACATCAACGGTAATTTTCTTAGATAAATCGCCATTTGCCACAGCAGTCGTAACAGCAGCAATATTCCGTACTTGCTCTGTCAAACTACCCGCCATAAAATTAACTGAATCCGTTAAATCCTTCCAAGTTCCTGCTACCCCTCGGACATCCGCTTGACCGCCGAGTTTACCTTCGGAACCCACTTCTCTAGCCACCCGCGTTACTTCCGAAGCAAAGGAATTAAGCTGATCCACCATCACGTTAATGGTGTTTTTCAGTTCTAAAATTTCGCCTTTAACCTGTACCGTAATTTTTTTCGACAAGTCGCCGTTAGCAACAGCCGTAGTCACCTCAGCAATGTTGCGGACTTGGGCTGTTAAATTCCCGGCCATTGAGTTAACTGAATCCGTTAAATCTTTCCAGGTTCCTGCTACTTCTTGCACTTCAGCTTGTACGCCTAATTTCCCTTCCGTTCCCACTTCCCTAGCAACCCTGGTTACTTCAGATGCGAAGGAATTTAACTGGTCAACCATCGTGTTGACGGTGTTTTTGAGTTCGAGAATTTCCCCTTTTACATCTACGGTAATTTTCTTAGATAAATCGCCCTTGGCCACAGCGGTTGTCACTTCAGCAATGTTCCGCACTTGTGCTGTCAAACTGCCTGCCATGAAGTTAACGCTATCCGTTAAATCCTTCCAAGTTCCGGCAACTCCTTTAACTTCTGCTTGGCCGCCGAGTTTGCCTTCGGAACCTACTTCTCTCGCCACCCGTGTTACTTCAGATGCGAAGGAATTTAACTGATCCACCATGATGTTAATCGTGTTTTTTAACTCCAGAATTTCACCTTTAACATCTACGGTAATTTTTTTAGATAAGTCACCATTTGCCACAGCAGTCGTCACGTCGGCAATGTTCCGTACTTGTGCGGTAAGATTGCCTGCCATTGAGTTAACTGAATCCGTTAAATCTTTCCAGGTTCCTGCAACTCCCCGCACTTCAGCTTGCACCCCTAATTTGCCTTCCGTTCCTACTTCTCTGGCTACCCGTGTTACTTCAGATGCGAAGGAACTCAACTGATCCACCATGATGTTAATCGTGTTTTTCAGTTCGAGAATTTCCCCTTTAACATCTACTGTAATTTTTTTGGATAAATCGCCATTAGCCACAGCCGTAGTCACCTCAGCAATGTTCCGTACTTGGGCTGTTAAATTCCCCGCCATTGAGTTAACTGAATCCGTTAAATCTTTCCAGGTTCCGGCAACTCCTTTAACTTCCGCTTGCACACCTAATTTCCCTTCGGTTCCTACTTCCCTAGCTACCCGCGTTACTTCCGACGCAAAGGAGCTCAACTGGTCTACCATTGTGTTAACAATTTGCGCTGTTTGGAGGAATTCTCCTTTGAGGGGTCTGTCTTCTATTTCTAGGGCGATGGTTTGCGATAAATCTCCTTTTGCTACGGCGCGAATTACTCTGGCAGTTTCAGAGGTTGGTTGCACTAAATCTGTAATTAGGGTATTGACAGAGTTGACGCTAGCTGCCCATGACCCCTCGGCGCTGCCGATGGTGGCCCGCTGGGCGATTTTGCCTTCTTTACCGACAACTGTGCCGATGCGATCGAGTTCGGCCGCCATTCTCTCATTGAGCTCGATAATGTCGTTAAGTTCGTCAGCAATTTTCCCCGCTAGACCGGTCTGGTCTATGGGCATCCGAACTGAAAAGTCCCCTTTTTTGACGGCCACTAAGGTTCTGAGTAACTGTTTGGCATAACCATTATTGGAAGTGGGGCTTGTTATCTGTGCAGTTGACATGACCGTTACCTTTGACGAGTTTGAAGGGGAAGGGGGGAAAATTTTTGAGATTATTGATATTATCCAACTAAAGCAGTGTCTGATTGCTTCTATCGAAAGATGGATGACAAATTGCTGTTAATTGGTTATTGGTTAGTTGTTAGTGGTTATTGGTTCGTTGTTAGTGGTTTTTTAGTTCTGTTTTAGTTCACAGCTTGTGCCAACAGAATTATCCAACGACCCATTTCGATATCTGGGGGATTAACTCAGTTAATTGCTAAACTCTGCTGCATCAAGAATATCTCTTCCCAAGTGAACTGTATTGATGATGTGAGTTAATTTTCGACGCACTCGACTGAGGGGGTGATCGGGAAACTGGGCATCGTATTTAGGGTGATCTGCCAGGTTAAACAGTGCTATGTTGTCAAATTGAGGATCGTATGGATCTTTGACCCATCCCCTCATTTCACCTGTTTTAAGCACTCGACCAAAGATTGGATGTTCACAATATTCTTCGCCAACAGACTCGATTGTCAAGTTTGAATCTTCCACCATCATCACTAGCACTTCTTTACCTCCTGTAACTCCATGCTCTAAGCATTGCACTCGAATTACAAAGCTAAAATTTTCTCTGGGGATCAAAATAGTACCTCGATAACTACAACCGCTAGGTGTTTGAGGAGTTTTAATAATCAGTCTCCCGCAGGCGAGGTTATGGATATGAACAACATCAACCTCAACGATTCCACTTCCATGAGCATGGGCTAGTTGACGAAAATGATTTCGCAAGCCTTCAACTCCATTACAGGGAGCAGGAATATCGGGTTGAGCATTGAATAAGTTGAGTGCAAGAATATCCGTTTCTTTATCGATCCAGATTGCGGCTTCTGCTTCCTCTTGGTCAAGAGTCCAGTCTGTAAGGTCGAGTTGCAAAGATTTAAGATCGGGCATAGTTTTTATAAGATCGAGAGCGAATTTTTAGGGAAAAAAAATACAGGAAAATACTCGGAACCTAACAATTGTACTTCAGAAATTGTCATAATTCTAGATACTATTTTCTTGACTCTCCATTATACACCGTGCAAAAAACCCAGTTTCTCCGAAAAATCGTCGCTCTCTCTGAGGGATATTGACACAGAAACGGGGTTTTTGACCCCGCCTGTGTAAGTCTTGGTAAAGTCAACGCGATGGTAGGTGTGTCCAGTGCGCCACTTACGGGATGGCGATTATTTCCAATTTTGCCACGAACTATTGAAGATAGAAGTACCCGGAAAGGCGATCGGATTAGCATTTTGTTGCAACCGCAACTGCAACACTTCCAAGTTTGGCTCGCGGGACGGCAATTCGTCCACTAATTCATAAGGGAGAATCCCCTTTTCTAGGGAAAAAGCAGCCGTAACTCCGGCCGCCGCACCGGCAGACCATTCAAAAGAATGCACTCGATAAGCAGCGGCCGCTGTGTGGCTAACAGCAATACTTTTACCCGCCACTAACATATTGTCAATTTTCTGAGGAATCATTGCCCGCAGCGGAATTTGGAACGGATAAGCTTGCCCTTGACCTTTGCGAGTGCCTTCCCGTTCGGTATTTCCCGGTGCTTCCGGCGGGCTGTTGGTCATGCAGGGGTGAAAGTCGATCGCATAATGACCGATACCCACAGAATCAGGATAAATCGTAGCGCGCGATCGCGATTTTGTATCCTCAACAGATTGACTTCCCACAGCCAAAGCCGGCGCATTCAAACCACCCACAGCTAACCACAAATTCCGATACTCTTCCTCCGACAAATTCTGGCGATAAAAATCCGCCGCAAAATCAGTGCGAGACATATCAACTTCCCACACCGTAAAACCTTGAGGCTGATTGAAACTCGGCCGCCCAATAATACGCCGGCCCTCTCGCATATAAGGATATTTAGAAAGTCCGTGCACCGTCCCCATCGGCGAATCCAACCCGCTCAAAAAACGATTGTTTGGATAAGGCTTTTTCACTCCCTCTCCTAGCTGCGAGTCAGTAGTTCCTGTTACCAGCCAGTAGAAAAATCCTTTGGCATTTTCCTCTCCTCTTCGCAAAGTTTCCGTTCGCAAACCGCCCATCCATCCCCCCGGTTGCAGTTGACCTGCTTCTTCCAACTGCTCGCGAGTGTAAATTAAATTATCTTGAGAATTGCCGGGACGATAGTCATTGCCCCAAGTCCAGTTTTGCATCGAAATATCCCCCGGATAAATCGGGAATTGCTTCGGGTCTGAAGGTCGCTTTTGATCCGGTCTCATGCTCCTGATTTGGCGGTAGCTGAAAACCAAGGGAAAGCTCGCCAATCTCTGCAATTCGTAACTGTAGTAAGGAGCGTATTGTTGATAAAAAGACGGCACTTGATGCTGCTGCGGTTCCTTCGTTGCCTGCATCGCAAAGGTGTAGGTAAAACCTTGAGTGCAGTAAGCGTCGCCGGTGGGGCTGGCGGAGGAAGGTTCAAGAGGGGAACGCGGGTCAATTCCGAGGCGGTAGGGAACATCGGCAAGTCCGATCAATTCACCGGTTTCGGTGGCATCTACAACGTACCAATCAGCACCCCCCCTACTGCCAGAAGGGGAGGAACTGGTGGAATTCCCCCCTTGTAAAGGGGAACTGGTGGAATTCCCCCCCCTTGGCAAGGGGGGGTTAGGGGGGGTTCCAGATGCTTTAGGAATAAACCGAATAATAGTTTTGTTAAATCGCGGAGAATTTTCGTAGCGATAGGCATCTTCGATAGTCTGAGAAAGAGTTTCGGTGTTGATTGGCCCGGTGTTGGCGGCGGGTTTGTGTTGAATGGCGATCGCACTTTTAATTTGTTGACCGCCAACCGTATTCCCCGCCACAGCAGGAGTAATTGCTAGTTCTTTAATAACCGTATTGGGAAACCATTTCAGCGTGCCTTTGCCTTTTCTAGCGGCATCCTGCAAGATGTTAAATAGAATTTTGTGACCGTCGTAGGGCATGAAACACGAATAGCTAACCCAACAGCCTCCGGGATTTAGCCGGCCGTAATGTTCCTTAATCCGCGCCCGCAATTCTAGGTAGCCACGGGGGTAAAATAAGAGCGATCGCTGAGTCTCTCTTTCATCGAGTGCGGACGTTCCCTGGGAGGAAATTTGACCGCCTACCCAGTCAGTAATTTCAGTCAGGCAAACTGTGCGCCCCGCCAGCAAACCTTCGTAAGCGGTAGCAGCGCCTGCGAGCCCGCCACCTGCTACTAGAATGTCGCAAGTTTCTGCATTGTCGGGATTGCGACCCGGTGCGGCAAATACTGGCGAAATGTTCCCAATCGCGGAAATTATGCCCAGGGTGAGGCTAAGGATCGATCGACCTTTGAGCAAAAATAGATACTGTCGAAGTTTCATCGGAGATTGTGGAATTAATTTGGACATAGCGCGAAAAACACTCATCCCATCTAAATGTTTATTTTGCAGTATACTGGTATTTCGCGGTGTTGTCAGGGAAAACTTTTTTAGAGAAGAGGCATTAATACCAGCAACAACTATTGAACAGCCGGATGAACATTATGCTCAAAATAGTCAATTTTTTTAGGTTATTTATTCCTTTTGAGAGTTTAACAATTACCACCAGTTTGACTTATTCGGAAGTTTTACGCAGATTGGACGAAGTTGTTACTCCTCCCAAAGTTTTTAGAATAATTATACCCTTTGGCCCGCCACCTACGAAACCCTATGAAGGAACGATTTCTGGCAAAACCTTCAAAATTAATCGCATCATCATCGGTAGACATTTATTGTTCCCAATTATACAAGGAGATATACATACTCAACAGTTCGGTTGTTCCATCAAAATTAGGATGACTTTACATAAAACAGTTCTAGGATTTCTGATTCTTTGGCTGTGGACAACTGGCAGTATAGGAATGTTTGCTTTATTTGCTTGGTTAGTAGAACCATCCGTGGGAGCAATATTTTTACCCATCTTAGGAATGTTTATTTTTGGCTGGATTTTGTGCTTGATTCCCTTTAAGATAGAAGCAAAAGCAGCTACCAAATTTTTAGCTATTCTCTTAACCTAAAATAATTGGTAGCCGCAATGTTTTAGTTGTATTATTAAAAATAATCTGGGTTCATCGGCATTCCTCTGCAGTAAAAAAAACTCCAAAATTATGCGTCAAAACCAACTGAAACAAAAAATTAAACAAGGCGAAACAGTCCTCGGTTTATTTATGAACTGCGCTTATCCCGCATTCATGGAAATATGCGGTCACGCTGGATTTGATTTTGCCGTTATCGACATGGAACACGGGCCCCTGAACCCGCTTGCTGCTGAAGATTTGTGTCGCGCCGCCGACTGTAGCGGAATTGCACCGATTGTTCGTGTCCGCAAAAACGACGGGCCGCAAATTCAACGATCTCTCGACATCGGCAGTGCAGGGGTTCAAGTACCTCAAATTGAAAGCAAAATCGATGCCGAAACCGCTGTCAAAAGCGCTAAATACAGTCCTCTGGGCACGCGAGGCCTTTCCTTCGCTACGCGGGCGGGACTTTATACCGCCGCAGGTACAAATATCACCGACAAACTCAACGAAGAATCCTTAGTTGTGATTCATGTCGAAGGCAAAGGCGGCATCGACAACCTTGCGGAAATTGTTACTGTGCCGCAGGTTGACGTGATTTTTCTGGGGCCTTACGATTTGTCACAGTCGATCGGCATTCCCGGCCAAGTCCGCGATCCCCGCGTCATCGACATGATGCAGGAGGCAGTCCAAACCATCCGCAAAGCAGGCAAAGCCGCGGGTACTTTTGCCGAAAACCCCGAAATCGCCCAGCAGTGGATTGATGCTGGCGTTCAGTACGTCGCACTTGGGGTCGATGTTGCCGTTTTCCTGCGGGCCTGTCAGTCGCTGGTGAAAGCAGTCAATCGATTTTAGATTTTGGATTTTAGATTTTAGATTGGGGATTTTAGATTAAAAGAAGAACCAGCCCCGGATTCATCTTGCAAGCTTTACGATATCTTTGCAATTTTTGTAGTGTCTTTTACGACACATCCAAAAATCCTGCGCTAGAGTAGAAGCATACACCTCCTCCAGGCAAAATTAGGGAGGGGAGCAAGGCTTCAGGGAGTAAAATCTATGAAAACCGTATTAGAATCCATTCATTTGGATTATGCCTTCATGTTTACTTTCAAAAAAGTAAACTCGATTAAGCTAGAAGGTTTCAAGGAATTTTTTGACGATATGCCTATCGATCCGTATGTGAAAGGTAAGTATCGTTCGAGAAGATTATCGCGATTTGCAGTCAACGGAAATGAGTTAGTTAAGTTACCTCACGGCTATTTGTATCAAAGCAAAACATACAATCCGCTAGTGGGTGATATCAGACGGGAATTTGCCGAATTGGACGATCGACTAATCGCCCTCGATAATTTCAAACAGATGATTTTTGCTTTTTTCGATTCCTGCAAAATTCACCCTGAAGCTGAAATCGGCATCCATCAAATCAGGACAACTTGTTCGCCAAACAATTTCGGCAACCCCGCACCGGAAGGCATTCACCAAGACGGTACTGACTTTATCGGGATTTTCTCGGTTGACAGAACTAATATTGTAGGCGGGGAAACGCATTTGTACTTGGCTAAAAGAGAGAAGCCTGTTTTTAATAAAATTCTGCATCCGGGAGAATTGCTGTTAGTTAACGACCATGAGTTTTTCCACTTTACTACGCCGATTAAACCGGAATCTGAAGGGGTGGGAACCAGGGATGTCTTTGTGCTGACTTCTCCGAGTTTGCTTACCGATTGAGGATACAGTCTGGGACGAATAACCTAATGATGTAAGGTGCGTACCGCGCACCTTACTCCGATTACCCATTACTGCATCCCACAGATTACCTTTTGGTTGCGCCCCCACCCATCTCGATCGTGGTTAATGCTTAGGAAAATCGATTCCTGAAATGGATATTCCTTCCATCTTCTCCACATATCGTCCTTGAGCCGCTACACACTCGGCCATTTTTTGAGCTTGTATGGGTTGACTCCTTCGATCGGGCGAGGTACCTCTATACTCCCATGTACCGCGGATGTCGCCAGAGAATGCTTTTCCATTGTTTTTTAATACTAGCTCTGTGCCAGTGGCATCAATATAGTATTTCCCATTTTCAACAGACACGCTGCTAATTGTGATTGATTCGACGCCTTTGTAGGGATTTGCAGGGCCATCGACGATCTTAATGCAGATTCTATTGTTTTGATGTGCAATCTCTCTACGGGAGTTATTGAACATTGTTCCTTGAGCGTAGTAAGCTCCTGTGGGTAGAATTGTAGAGCCTTGTGGATTACTTTGAGCAGAGGACAATGATGAGTTTGACAGAAGGATAGAACTAACAATTAGTGTTTCGATCGCCAAAATTTTCATTTGCAACCAAACTCCATTAAAATTATTTTTTCAGATTGTACACGATCGCAGATGCTGTATAAACTTCTCTAGAGTTCTTGCAAAAGTCAAATTCACCCCCCGCAAGTCCCCCTTATTAAGCGGGGAAACAAGAATAATCTTGCCTCCTCCCCTGATTCAATGGGAGGGTTGGGGTGGGGTGCTTTGTATTTTTGCAATAGTTCTAATCATGACTCAAGTCATTACTACAAACCTTTCGTTAGTAGTGAGGGCTTTATTCGTCTTTCTGGCATTGAGTAGACTTCTTGCAAAAGTCCTTTCGATCAAATTTTCGGACGGGGAAGATCCCCATCCCACAAGAGAAAAAACTTTTTGTGGGACGGGCTCTCCGGCCCGTCCCAGCTATTTTTGCAAGAGGTCTAGTCAATCATGACTAAATTTCTCACTATAAACCTGCATATTTTTCTAATAAACCAGGTTTATGCGTCTAACAACTCACCGATAAATTTTATCGAAACTTCCGTTCAGATTCTTGAATCGGAACATCATTAATGCTAGCTTCACGTCTTCGCATTAACCCATTTTCTGCAAATTCCCACTGTTCATTACCATAGGCGCGATACCAGTAGCCAGAATCATCGTGCCACTCATACTCGAAGCGAACAGAAATCCGATTGTCGGTAAAACTCCAGAGTTCTTTCTTTAAACGGTAATCTAATTCCTTTGCCCATTTTCGTCTTAAAAAAGCCTTGATTTCTTCCCGGCCGCTGAAGAATTCGGCACGGTTTCGCCACTGAGAATCTTCCGTATAAGCTAAGGCTACTCGTTCTGGATCGCGGGTATTCCAGGCATCTTCAGCAGCTTGAACTTTGGCTTTAGCCGTTTCCAACGTAAAGGGCGGTAGAGGTGGTTTAGTTTCCATCAGCTTTGTTTTTTGTGATTAAAAAAGATCAGGTGCGGGATGCTCGCGCTACAGAGATAGTTTTGGGACTTTGATATCAATCCTCAGCATCGGGATCGATTCCCATTGCTCGCAGTCTATCCGCTAACTGGGCCACTTTTCGCTCTGCTTGTTCGGCTCTTTCCCGTTCTTGTTCGGCTCTTTCCCGTTCTTGTTCGGTTCTAGCCCGCTCAATTTCAACTTGTTCGGAGCCAGTTAACAGCAAATTCCCCTGGGAATCCCACCACCGCAGCCAAAGCAGTTCTTGATTTTGATAGCTTCCCTGCCACAGTCCCAATTCTACATCTAGTACAGGAATGGGATAGTGACCGCGTTCGTTTGGCTCCATCCTTCGATACACAAAATCTATCAGGTGATAGACTTCTAAATTGCCAGTTCTCATTTCATAAATACCGTAGTAAGGAATGCGGATAATTCTCTCGTACACCCAAAACTTACCGGGTTTAGTTGTTGTACCGTCAGGGGCCACAGTCAAGGGAGTATGATCGCGCTCTTCCTCTCCATTACCGCTAGCAAATTCTAAAGCAATGAACGGAGCCATGTGTTCCCGCCAAAGTACATAAGAACGGCGAAAACCATCGAGTGTTGCGGGTACATTCGGCACGTAAAACCAATCCGGTGCTTCTGCACCTCGCTCTGGCGGGTCAGTTTCTCGCCAGTAAATGCCGCAATCTTGCCCGATCGCATATTGTCCGTCTGGATGCAGCCGCTCTACAACCGGCCCGATCGAATCTGTCAGAATGATGCTCTGGGGATGCTCCTGAAAATTTTTTACAAATGTACCGTCTTCGTCTGGTAATTGGGTATGATCGGGGAATGCAGGAGGCAGATATGTAGCAGTTATTGTCTCGTTCATCGTCTTTTCCGTGCAGTTATTGTTCATTGTAGTGCGAAATTTTAGAGCAATCTGATTTGAAACTTTAGCTAATATTCGCTAATATAAAAAAGCGATCGTAAAAGGTAAGTCAGATGGTTGTCGCAATTTCTAAAGCAGGATTGGGTACAGGTGCGGCTCTCCTGTCTAACGTGACATGGGAGACTCTGGAAAAATTGGATGCTGATTTGGCGGCAACTGGGGCGCATTTAACTTATTTGGATGGGTGTTTAGAAATTATGGCTCCTTTTTCTGAGGAACATGAAGAATCTAGAAACACTTTAGGCCAGCTTTTAGAAATTTATATGCGGACGAAAGACATTCGTTTCTACGCCCGTGGTAGTACAACTATCGGGATGAAGGAGTTGGGTGCACGGAAGGAACCAGATGAGTCTTACTGTTTGGGTACGCGCAAGTCGGTTCCAGATTTGGCGCTCGAAATAACAGTTACAAGTGGTGGAATTGATACGCTGGAAATCTATCGTCGGGTGGGAGTGCAGGAGGTTTGGTTTTGGGAGGATGGGGTAATTTCGGTTTATTGCTTGCGTCCAATGGGATATGAGTTGGTTAGCAAGAGTGAACTTTTGCCGGAGTTGGATTTGCGATCGATCGAGTTTTATTCGCGGATGGCCGATCAATATGATGCGGTGAATGCTTTTATGCGATCGATGTAGAAGTTGAGAAGTGCAATCGATGTTACAGTTTGATACTGCTAGGATTTGACTTGGATTGAATGTATTGTTGAAATACAGGATTGAGTAAAAATAGCGCTCCCGATCCTACTTGTACTTTTTCCAGTAAGCCGCGCCGCGCTAAAGATTGTATGGCTTGCCAAAATTCTGATTTAGATAACTCAATATCGGCAGGTGCTTGGGAAATATCTACCGCTTCATCTTGACTTGCTAACCAATGGCTCACCTTTTTTTATGAGTCCGATAAACGCTCTAAGTGAGATTCTAAAATGGTTTCTAAGTCACCTAAATAAATATCATTATTATCGGTTAAAAACCGGGAAGCGCTACCGTCAAAGAATTCTAAAATTGTTGAAGCTATGATATTTAACCAGGAAGGATGACCTTGATAAAGGGCGATCAAGTCTGACCATTTTTGCTCATCTGCTAATCCTTTTTCTCTGAGTATTTCTGCCGATTCTTCCCCTAAACCTTTGAGGTGTAAAGTTCGTGCAGGTAGGTTTAGTGCTTCTAAAGCAGTAATTTCTCTGGGTTTTTCCCAACTGAGGATAATTAAACAACTCTGATGAGAGGATGTGGCAATTTGTTTAAAAAATTTGCCATAGTCTTCATAGCCTACTAAATATTGACCTGCTAGTTGACTGCTTTTAAAAATATTTTCTACGTCATCAAGGATTACTAAACAGCGAAAGGATCGAAAATAATCGATGATTGTGGGTAATGGGGGTTGTGGCGATCGCCCAAAAAATTGCTTGAGTTCGGTTTGGACGGTTGAAAGTGTGGGTGTGTCAGCGAGGCTTAACCAAATAATATAATCAAATTCGGTTTGAGTTTGTTCGATGAGTTTGAGGGCGATCGCACTTTTGCCAATTCCACTTAAGCCGTAGATGGTAATCAAGCGGGTATGGGCTTGTAATATCCATTGTTTGAGGGTGGAGAGTTCTGAGGTGCGATCGTAAAAGCTGGTTAATTCGGGTGCGTCTGTTAAATTGATTATGGGCGATCGGGCTTGATTTTGGGGAGATTCAGGGGGAAAGGGCGATGGCGTTTGGGAATCTTTTATAGTTTGTAGAAATTCACCACAAATATTAACATTATCAATTTGTAAACAGTCTCCAGAATGGGCAACTTGAGAAACACGATATTTTTTCTCTAACTTGGAACGAAAATTAAATTTATTAAGGTCTTCTCCTAATTCCTCACGCAACTTTTCCCATAACTTAGCCGCTTCTTTTTTAACGTGAGATTCACTGCAATTAAACTCTTTAGCTATTTGAGGATATTTTTGCCTTTGCCAAACACCCGTCACTATTGCTTCCTGTACGGGTGTGAGATGTTCTCCTGTTTTATCAAAAATCGAATTATTCATCCATTGTACAACATCTTCAACATTCATACGTCAGCGTTGAGCGAGGTTTAGTGTACTATATTCTGCCAAATCCTACGTTGTCAACTGAATTGTACCGATTTTTACTAAATTGGTTTGGAATGGTTGGGAAAATTGGGTACTGAATGCTACGGTTTGGAGTTGTCAAAGTTAAAACGCACAAAATAAAATTTATACCTAGCTAAATAATCAAGAGGTTACTACGATGACTCTTAAAATGAATTTATTGTGTTCTTCTTGCCAATGTCGAACCTTGCATGAAGAAATGAGTTATACAGACTTAGCAAAACTTGATAATGAAACAGGAGTTTTGGAAAACAGTATAGCTGTTCTTTTAGATCGTTATCCTTGGGCCAAGCGTTTCATCGGACTTAAGGAGACTGACTCTCGTAAGAACATAGTCCCCATGCAATGTACTGTATGTGGTTCTCCTCGTGGACTAGGCGATGGGATTTGAGAGTATTCTAGGAATCGCGATAGTGCTACTTGAGAGTCCTTTGGAAGCGTCATAACTTTAGATTCAAGATTTTTAAGCGTCATAGTATTTAAGAATTTTCTGCTACATTAATTCTCTCATACTTTGAGATTAAAAACTATATTACTAGCTGATTACTCGCAAGTCACGGAAGTGCGATCGCACCCAAAATTATAATCAAATTCCTCCTCACTCACGATCGCAAAATATCATCTACAATAACCGTACCACCATCACAGAAGTCTCTACTGAGATGACAATCTTCAAGTAGTGCAGTCCCTATGAGCGGACGATGACCCATTCCTAGCACTGCAACATCTTTTTCTACACCATTCCACAAATTAGAGGTTCTCCCAATCACTAATATCAACTTTAGCCTGTCGCAAAATCTTAGCTAAAAAGTTGGCACTGATATCACCTTGATGAGGATTGGGGATGGTAATGCGAAGGTTATCTTTCAACATGAACTGATGCCTTTTTCCCGAATAGGGGCCGTCAAATCCCAGTTGTTTCAGATAATAAATTAAGTCTCGACGTTTGACGGGTTTTAAAGGAGGCATCAGGCAACTTCCTTGGTAACTGTAAGGTCGATATTATCAAGGACAGGTAAAGGAAGTTTCAGGGTGAGACTAAGTAAAATCCAGTCTTCCAATACCTCTTGCAATTCTTCTCGACAAGCTTCGAGACTTACAGCATTTGCATAGACTCCCTCACAGATAGGAATTTCTCCGTAGAAAGTCCCATCATCAGGGAAAATTTCATATTTAGCTTGCTTCATGGCAGCTTGGATGTATTTAGTTAACATATTAAAGCAATCTCCTTTTAGGTGACAAAACGAATTGGGATGATATCAAGCCAACCTTGATTAGCAATAGAGCCAAACAAAATTAGGGCGTGTCCGTTGAGATTACGATCGATCAAAAAAATTATGCTTTAGCATCAAGTTTGGCTTTGGCTGCTTGAAGTTTTGCTCGAATAGCTTCTTCACCAGGTTTTGGTTGCTGGGCCGCAATTCTCGCAATCAGATCGCGATTTTTTTCTTCATAATACAGCCGCAATTCCTCAGCTTCCTTAAGAACCATTTGATACTCAGCTTCAACCTCAGCGCGATTGGCCTCAATATAAGCTAAAGCCGCATTAATTTGTTCCTCTGTAAGGTCAAATAATCCCCTGATAAACTTAGGCGGATATTGAGCCGTCACATAGTCCATGATGTCGTAGATAGTGATGCGCGTACCTGCGAGGGACAGTCCTCTTTCGGTACGGAGAATAGCTGTTTGTTCGTCGGATATGGTTGTCATACCTATAACCTCATTGAAGTGATTTCTATATTATACCAACTCTCAAAAGTCTGGCAACAATCATTAGTGTTGGGTTTATTTCCTGTTTTAGTAACGCGATCCAAATCCAAGAAACCGGGTTTCTGCGATCGTCTTGGAATCCCCAGCGAAATTTTGGAAAGAAACCCGGTTTCTGAGCCCCCACACGATCGCCCAACTTCAACTAAACCCAGCTAACCATAGCGGAAGCATCACCAACAAACCGACAGAAGTGATGGCGATGCTGCTAGCTAACAAATCGCGATCGAGCTCGTATACTTCTGCTAAAATCAGCACGGAAAGAGCTGTGGGCGTTCCCGACATCAACACCAACACGAACCTCGGATCGCCGCTCAATCCGAAATAACTAGCACCCAATCCGATTAGCACCGGCACAATTACCACTTTTAACAGTGACGGGATTAACGCCAGTTCAAAACTTTCCCATTTCTTAATAGACCTCAGCCGGATGCCAACCAGCAGCAAAGCACTGGCAATTACCACCCAAACAGCAGTCTGCAATCCCGATTCCACTGTTTCGGGCAGGGGGATGTTTCTAGTATAAAAACCAATTAAAAATGCCCAGAGAGCGGGAACTGTCAGCACGTCCCGGATCTGAGTCCACCAGTGATTTTTTTGCTCCGAGTTCCCGAAATAGCTAGCAATAAATACACCGAAACAATAAGTTCCAATAACATTGTTAGTGACGCTGTACAAGACCGCCCAGTTGGTGTTATCGGTGCTGATGATAGACGGGGTGATTGCTAATCCAACAAAGCCCGTATTCCCTAACATCGAAGCTAGGATAAAACTCCCTTCGCTCGATCGCTTCAGGGAATTAAAATTTAATAAGAATAAATTTACCAGAGAATTTTTGCCCTGAAAATAGGGCTTTTTGATGTGGGCCGCACTCAGCCTACGCAATAATACCCAAGTCAGCCAAGCACAACTCGTACTCAGAAATAACACGAATATGGCGATGACCGGCGTGAATCCCACAGCACCCGAAAAATCGCTCTGACGGGCTAAAACTAGAATTTGCAGCGGTATCCCAATCCAGAAAAGAAAGTGGCTCAGCAGCTTGGGAAAATCTACTGGGATGTACCGAAACAGCAGCAGTCCTAAGCCCGTCCAGATAACTAGAGGCGTATAAGCGTGAAATAAGGTTTCAATCATAAAAATTTAACTAGACAATTGGAAATGCCTCTATCTATTAATAGTAATGCTAAAATCAGTTTAAGAAATGCGAATTGTCGTTAGCGGAGCCCTCGAAGAGGATCGCACTTGCACGCTTTTTCGTCCTAGCGTGTTCGCAGCAGTGCCAGCCCGAAAATTTCCGCCAAAATTCCCGCCCCTTCCAGGGCACAATCCTCAGACTGGCAGCCCCAAATGCTTGCAGCTTTTTGCCTTCAGTTTCACAAAACCTCTGTTATTTTGACCAATGTGCGATCGAGCTATCTTACCTTGGACGAACAGATATCCCACGTTTTCCTACCGTGGATCTCAAACGGAAATACGGCGAGACTAAAGCTGCTGATGACTTGCACTCATTAATTCAATTTCAAAGCATTAACAGGCACCTCATCCCAAGAACTAACAGTCCGCAAGGTAGCAACCCAGCCCTGCTGTTTTTGCTCTGCCGTCAAATTCTTCTCAAAAGATTCGTGGCAATCCTTCGCTTGAGTCTCGTCGCAACAAGCAATGCAAGAATAAAGAATGCCCGACGGATCGATTTGCTCGTTTACCCAAATAATCACGATTTACTCTCCCAATTAACTTAACTCTTATCTAAATTTTCCTATATTTTTGTCAATTAATTAGGTCGGTATTAATTAACCCTAGTGCGGCATTTTAGCTTAACAGGCAAGATGCCTGTTCCACATACAGGCAAGATGCCTGTTCCACATACAGGCAAGATGCCTGTTCCACATACAGGCAAGATGCCTGTTCCACACACAGGCAAGATGCCTGTTCCACACACAGGCAAGATGCCTGTGCCACACACAGGCAAGATGGCTGTTCCATACACAGGCAAGATGCCTGTGCCACATACAGGCA